>JALWLM010000001.1 GCA_027084145.1 Crocinitomicaceae bacterium
GTAAAAACGGTAATAGGTTCTGATATGACTGCGTGTCAAAACAAGGGCAATGGAGTCTTCGTTCTTGGCTTTTCGCACACGTAAAATGAACCCTTTGATGCAGATGCTCCTGTTTGATTTTATCTTGGAACGATTATAGTGCGTTTTGGGTTAAAAAGAGTCGCTCTTTCAGGCTATGAACACTTCTTACTATATTCTTAAAAGGAGATATATTTAAGCTTTAGATCGGCAATTTTACTTATAAGTGAAACCTTGTTATACTTTAAGAAACAAAAGAGATGTTATGCGTAAAACAAAGTATAGCAAGAGGAAAAAATTTCATATTTATTTTGTTATTATTTTCTTAAATTAGCAGAAGGTTGAAGAAAAGCTTCGTTCCCATTATGCTTTTTTCTACCTAAAACAAATAGAAAGGGTATCCTATGTTCAAAATCATATTGTCGACTATTGTATCTTTATCTTTTTCTTTTACCTATGGCTCTGTGCTCAAAACAGGACAAATACAGAGTTACAATGAAAACGGGAACGTGGTTACTAACGGCAGTGTTAAAGACGACGGTTATTATCAGGCTGGGAAAGCCCGAAGCTATACACGATCCAGTACAGAAGTTGTTAAGGACAATGTCACTGGACTTGAATGGCAGGACAATGTTTACGGTGTTCAGAAAAATTGGGATGAAGCTCAAACTTACTGTAACAACTTGTCTCTTGATGGTAATGGTTGGCGACTCCCCCGTATAGAAGAACTGGAAAACATTATTGATTTTGGTCAAAAAGATCCGTCAGTTACAAACAATATTTTTCAGAATATGAGTGGGAATGGGTATTGGTCTTCAACTACACAAGAAGACAACAATTCATATGTATGGGATGTGGGATTTTATGACGGAAATTCCAACTTTAGTGAGAAAGCGGGAAGTATGAATGTAATGTGTGTACGGGGGAATACAGTATCTTCCAATTTTGCAAGAGACGATAATAAAAGCATTGTGAAAGATAATGTGACTGGTTTAGAATGGCAGGATGATGAGTGGGCTGTTTATACTGAAAAAACATGGACAGATGCGATAAACTATTGTGAAAATCTTTCTTTGGGTGAGTATAACGATTGGCGACTGCCAAATATTATGGAGATGCTCTCAATAGTGGATCGTTCCAAAAAAGATGTGATGATGCCTGATGCATTTATAAATATCAACAGTGTTGCTTATTGGACATCTACTACTTATATTAATGATAAGTCATCTTCATGGATTGTCAATTTCTATGGAAGTGTATACAGTGGTGGTCTATCGAATGCTATGACTAAAACATCTACAGTGAATGTACGATGTGTACGAGGTGGAGAATTTGCAGAACCGTCTACCCAAAAAGATGCTGGTCTAATATCGATTCTCAGCTACTTGTTGTTTTAGCAGAAATGAACTACAAAAGTAAGTATATTATTGCTCCTTAATAGACTATCAATGTCTTCTCATTGTCTGCACCTCACAAATGTGGGCTAAACTCGCAATGACCCGCCGATTAGAGTGTGGCTTAATATTTGATTAATTTGATTATAACCGATTTTTAAGTATAATCAACCCCATTTTAGGCACACGTATATGTGTATATTTATTCATTTTAAGGTTGGAAACATGCAAGATCTTTACACTTCATTCAAAGACAACTGTGGGTTTGGGCTTTTATGCTCCATTGACAATACACCTACACACCAGAATCTCGAAGATGCAGTCACATCTCTCTCGCGCATGATGCACCGCGGCGCAATCGCTGCTGACGGAAAGACAGGGGACGGCTCCGGACTGCTGCTCTCCATGCCCAAAAGTTTCTTTGAAAAGAAGGCTTCCGAAGCGGGTGTCGATCTTC
>JALWLM010000002.1 GCA_027084145.1 Crocinitomicaceae bacterium
CATGATTACAGAGAGCGGGTAGTAGATCATCGGTTTGTCGTAGACTGGAAGAAGCTGTTTTGATACGGCTTTGGTGAGCGGATAAAGACGTGTGCCCTGCCCTCCAGATAGGATGATGCCTTTCATAATAATTCTTTCTCCTTTCTCAGAAGATTTAGAAACCTTAATGAATTGATTTTATCTACAGGATAACGCCACAAATCTTTCCACCAAAACGGATCTAGAAGTTTGTATTTCCTAGCTACTCTATGCGCTTTAAGATCTCCACCAAGTTCTATTAATTTCGAGAGATATTTACATCTGGAATAAATTGATATCACATCTACCATTTTGAGCAATTCAATATTAAAAAGAGAAAACTTTTTATAGACTTCCAAATTATCTCGAAATATATTAATCTTTCCCAAAAGAAGTGTACTCGTTGAGATTGAACCCAAGTGTTTTCTGATTTTAAAGAGTTTCTTTTCTAAAAAGAAGATTCTTTCTCCCTTTGAAAGGGCTCTTAAATACATATACCAATCTTCAAACCATTTATATTTTTCCTCCGGGAATCCGTACTTTTCGAAAAACTTCATTCTAAAAAATACCACTGCTCCTGGTACGAAACAGCCTTTAGCAAATGCCCTGAATTGACCTCTCCAATCACCACTTCGTAGGATTCTCCAATATCTTTTTTCTGGTACTAAACCAACAACCTTATAAGATCTTTCTTTAACAATGAACTTCTCTCCTAAAGCCGTTGCAAAAAGAATGTCATCATTACTTTCTAAAAATTTCTCCATATTATTTATCGCACCCGGTTTCAAAATATCATCACCTGCTAAAACCTTTACAAAAGGGCTTTCAACATTCTCTAAAGCGCTTTTAACATGACCCGAAATCCCTCTATTGATCTGGGACTTTATAAACTTTACTTTGAAAAACTTGTTTTCATATCTTTCAAGCCAGCTTTCAACAGTTTCCTGCGTTCCATCTTCGGAAGCGTCGTCAGATATTACTAATTCTATTTTTTTAAGATTACCTTGAGTAAGTATGCTGTTAAGAGTTTCTTCAATGAGATCTTTTTGATTGTATGTTACAACTGCTATTGAGAACATTTTACTACTCCCCTCCAAACAATTAAAAATACTAGCGACAACTTACAAATAACATAATAGAAATCCAAGTTATCAGATATGCGATGAATAAACTTTTACTTCCTCGTGAACAATTTTGCTCCAAGTAAAATTTCTTGCCCTCCTAAGAAGTCTTTCTCTGTTGTAACCATTTTTTAAAACTCCAATAACCTTTTTAGCAAATCTTTCCCCAAGATTTTCCCCATTTTTTACAATGTACTCATTAAAACCAATCGCCTCTGGTATCCCTCCAGCATCGCTTCCAACTACACATGTCCCACAAGCTTGAGCCTCTAAAACCACACATGGCCACCCTTCATTTCTGCTTGGTAATATCATAACATCCATTGCACTCATCCATAAAGCTACTTGTTCATGAGGAATCCTCCCAGTAAAAATTATTTCCAATTCCTTTGTATTCTTTTTGATATATCTCATATATGGTCCATCTCCAACAACTATAAAGATAACATTTTTATAGTTATTTTTGATCCCTTTGAATATGAATGGTAATTCATCCGCTCTTTTTACATAATTCAGATTTCCCACGAATCCCACGTATTTATAACCGGGTTTGTATATCTTGAGATCTTTTCTAACTGTCTCTTTGTTTCTAGGATAAAATATCTTTTCATCGAAGCCGTTCGGTATAACAACGGCATTTTTTCCTGAATACCCAATTGAGATAGCCTTATTTTTCAAAAAATTACTAACAAATATACTTACCGACGCATGTTCTAATACATCAACAA
>JALWLM010000003.1 GCA_027084145.1 Crocinitomicaceae bacterium
TGATATCTCTGAGCGAATTGTTAAATATAAAAAAAATAAAAATGATCTATACAAAGAGAACTTTGGACTTATTTACAATATAGATCTCATTACATTTAAAGATATCGCAGAATTGTTGTCTTTTGATAGAATGCAAAAACTTGAAACCGAAGTTAAAAGCTATATGCCTATTGAGCAGCTTCCTAGTGCAGAAAAGAAGAGGCTAGAAATGTTAAGAAGAGAAGCCTTAGTGTTGATTCAAGAGGTATCAAGCAAAGATCGAGTATTTTTTGAGAAAGTTACAACTTCTCTCTCAACTCTTCTAATGCAGCTTTCAAGCGGTAAAATAGGAGATCTGTTTTGTAGCATTAAAATTAATCCAATTCCACAGCGTCTTATACATGATAAAGATGGAATTGTTTGTGTTATACAAACTGTTCCTCTAAAATTTAGAGAGGTGTCAGATACAATTCTTAAAATAATTTTCAAAGATTTTGAATCACTGTTTGGAACAATAGCGGCAACCGGAAGGATGCCAAAGCGAAGAACACAATTTTTTATTGACGAAGGGAAAGCAGCTGTATTTCCGGGAATCGAAGAGCTTTATAATAAATTAGCAGGAGCGGGGCTGAGTATTACAGCCCTGTACCAATCTCCTGTGGACAAGGTGGTGAACCTAGGAGACGATCTTGCAAGAGTTGTTTCTGATAATGTTAACACGCAAATCTTTATGAAAGCGAATGATCTAAAATCGGCCCAGCTAAGCGCACAAACACTAGGCACAGTTACTAAGGTAAAACCAATGGTAATGGTGGACAGTGCAGCTACAAGAATGTCAAGCACAGCAGAGATAGAAGATGTTGCTAATGTCACAAATATTCTAAACCTCCCAAAAGCAACAGCTTATATAGCACATTACGGAGAGAGATACAGAGTGGCGTTCCCTGTGATTTCTCCACCCAGCATTAAGATTGAAATGCCGGAGCTGGATGAAGAAAAAGCAATACACGAACTTACTTTACTAAACCATAAAATTGAAATTTCCTTAAAGAGTATTATGGAAGTAGAGCGAGAAATTACGGAGATTGAAATTTGATGGAAGACGGGTTTTATGAACAAGGAAAGTTGATTCAACAATCTTTGATTGCCACAGCGGAATCGTATAACTTGAATTATGATGAGGTGTGTACTTTATTTTCAAAAGCCATTGGAATAACCATGAAATCGAACGAGCCAGCACTTATTTCTTATGCCGGGAAAGTGTATTATTATAGCGTTAAAGAAAAGAAAATGAGATGGAAAACAATCAATGAGAAAGATGTCAAAAAAATTCTCAACAATTTCCATTTAGTGATTGATGAAAAAATTCATAACGATGCAGATATTAAAATGAACAGATTGATAAATGAAAATAACAATGTCTTTTATATGAAAGTTGAAAAAGAAGTTGCAGGAAAATTCACGGGAAAGCTCTTCGCAAGAAACAATACAAAAGAGGGAAACTATTTAATATCAAACTTGGAAGTAACTCTCAAGAAGGCAGATATTCAAAAAGCAGACGTCAGAAAGATTAAAGTAGGAAATGTGATAATGGTTAGCATTTTAAACTTTTCTTATTCTAATGGCAAGATCCATTGTTATGCCAGTAGAGGAGAGCTGAAGTTTATTAGAAATGCCATAAATTTAATTGCAATTAAAACAAAGATTGAGACAATGCTTTTAGGGGTAAAGATTAACCCAAAAACAAGAGTTGTCGTGTTGAAACTAAGCAAGAACTTGAAAAATTCCAAAGCATTAGTTTCAATATTTGTTTATAGAATACAATCAATTTTTAATTTTAAAATTGTTTATAATTTTTAATAACAAAGATGGAGGAATATATGGTA
>JALWLM010000004.1 GCA_027084145.1 Crocinitomicaceae bacterium
TTTTAAAAAGCCCATTATGGATTTTATGGAAATAAACTTAGGGGTTTTTGCTTCTTTTTTAGTAAAACAAGTGCTGCTTTGAATTTGTTAATGTGCAACTATTAGTTATGCATTATTGTACCTTAATAACCGAATACCGCCAATATTACTTGAAAAACCAAATTGTTGATATAAACCCTCTAGTTCCGGCAAATAATATAGTTCAAAATGTTTGACATTTTTTAAGTTTTCATGATTTAGAACTTCTTGAAGTAATTTTTTACCTATGCCTTTGTTTCTATGCTTTTTATTTACTATTAAATCAAAAATAAAAGCTTTAAATATAAAGTCTGTAATTACTCTAATAAAACCCAATAGATTATTATTTTCATCAATTATTCCTATACAGACTTGAGAGCCATTTATACATTTTTTTGTTTCTTCCAATGTCCTATCTTGTGTCCACCATTCACTTTGATATAACTTGTGCAATTGTTTGACTTGAAGTTCTGTCAATTTATATATTATTTCCATTTTAATTTATTATCTCCTATGTTTTATTAATTTTTTAGAATATATTGTTTTTTCTTTTTTATACATAACGACCGATTTTAGAAATATTTTGTTAGCCATTTTTTATTTTTTTATAAGTTAAACTATATTTTGGTGAGTTTTTCTTATCATTGAATTTTGGTAATAATTTAAATTTTTGGACATATTCTGCAAAACAATCATATTCAAACTTGGCAACTTTGCCCATAATTTTTAGATCTTTAGGTTTATTAGATTTAACATCACATTCAAAATACCTTATGGAAACATATAAATTTTTAACTAAATTATCATAATTATTATATTCATACCTAAATCTATCAGCACCGCCATGACCGATTTTGCCCATAATAGTATTATCAAATTGTTTTAATCTGCCTTTTAATCCTGCTACTGAATTTGTCATTCCGATATAATTGATTTCTTGAATCCAATTAAATTTTTTACCTTCAAGGTTTTTTGCTGATATGGCAATAATATAGATACCTGGAAACTTGATATTATTAAGTTTATTTCTATTTTCCCATTTTACCCATTTTGAAAATTGATTCATATGCATCCTTTATATGACTAACGCCGCACTAAACTTAAGGGTGTGACTCCTGCGTTTTCACAGAAACTTTTGCTATCGCAAATCGCCACAGGCTAGTTTTGTTGTTTGTAGCGGAGCTAAAATCTGCAAAAGGCAGGTGGCACACGAAGTGTTCTCAGCACGACCGTTGTTCGTTCCCGCGGAGCGGGGACGAACAACATATTATTCATACTAAAACATTTTAACAAAATCAGTTTTGACAAAACTTAATGTTATTTTTAGGAAATTCAATAATTATATTGTTGTTTTATATATCTTTTATGGATATTTTATGTTTGTTCTATGATAAAAAGATATTTTAAACACTATTCACTTTACAGTGAACTAACCGTAAATCTACCTCGCTTTGCTCGCTACGATTTACTTCAAGGTACTCAGTAGCTTTTAGGTTTCGCCACGAAAGACCTTGCTTTCGGGCTTAACACAAAAAGCTACAATAAACAACAAGCAGTTGTTGTTTTTCTTAACGGTTTTATTCCCACTCTATAGTTGCAGGGGGCTTGGAGCTTATGTCGTAGACTACTCTATTTATGCCGTCTACTTCGTTTATGATTCTAGTACTCATCCTCTCAAGTAGGTCGTGAGGAAGGTGGGCAAATGTTGCTGTCATACCATCAACACTTTCTACCACTCTTACGCAGACTGTATTGTCATAGGTTCTGTTATCACCCATGACTCCTACACTGCTTACATTTAAAAGTACTGTAAAGGCTTGCCAAGTTTTTTGGTAGTATCCGCTTG
>JALWLM010000005.1 GCA_027084145.1 Crocinitomicaceae bacterium
GCATAGAACTGTCGTTCGCGCGAAAGCGAGTACAACCGAGGAACCGGATGCGGGAAAACTGCACGTCCGGGTCTGTGCAGGGGGCGCCGGGTAACCGGCGTTCCTACTGCGAGAGGTTTTTGTAATGAACTGGGAATCCATTAAAAGAAATATAGATACTTTCATAGGTCCTTTGTACAAGGTCTTATTTGTAATATATGTTCTGACCGCATTCTTTACATTTATTATAGGCTATGCCGGCAGTGTTGGTGGAGAGTATTTGAGTGATATTGCGCAAATTATTCCTGATAAGTATCAGTCTGTTGTCTATTCACACAGGTACGGAATCACTTTTGTTCTTATTGTTGTCTTCGTCCTATATTGGAAAAGGAAAATTAAAAAATATGAAAATAGTAGTAAATATCTCGATTCTTTCCAAAAAGAACTTGGAGGAACAATATCTAATATAATAAAAAATTATAACGATGTGACTGATCAGGAGTCTGAGAAATATGATAATCTCTCCAGAGATATTTTAGATTTTTTAAATAAGTTTACTACTCATGTAGGCAAGATATTTAGCTCATATACTGGCACTGTATGCCATGTATCCATTAAAACCTTAAAAGACGATATTGTTACCTCATGGGTTAGAGAGACGAACATGTCTGATTCATTCCGAACCACTATTGATGAGAACCTCCCTAGTTATAAATATACTGAAAATACAGCGTTTTCTGAAATAATTGATAACAATAAATCAATCTACTATGTCAATAATTGGTTAAAGGTTTCAAGTTTTTTTGGTAAGTATAAGAATGCAAATCCATCATGGAAAAAATGTTATAGCTCCACTTTGGTTGTTCCAATAACATTGAAAACACATCCAAACCAGATTAATAAAAATAATGTATGGGGTTTTATTTGTGTGGATAATAAAAGTGGCGGGTTTGATATGACTTCAGTATGGCTTTTATATTCGTTTGCTAGAATCTGCTTTAATGTTTTTGAGTGTGTGCCGATTGTTAACAAGAACCCATCAAATTAAATACAGGAGAATAGCTAATGTCTAATGCTACAAATATGACAGAAAAGGTAAAAAATCTAGAAGCGTTGCTGAGAAACGCTAATGATCTAATAAACAAAAATATTTATAGCAAACAATCCCCTTCACATGAAAAACATTCAGCGAAACCTAACAAAGGCTTTAACACGGACACAGAAAAGCGCCGCTAACGCTATGCTTTTCTGTGCCGGTTAAGCCGAGCGTTATGCGTAATAGTTGAGGAGATTGATTATGTGGGGGGAAATCGCTTCGAAAGTCTATAAAGATTTTCAAAAAGCGGGGTTGGGAGAAGTAATTATAACCTTGGTGGCAGGGCCTAATGATTTATCATTTTCAACAAATCCACCTGTAGCTGTTGTAAGCTTTTATAGAAATAAACTTGATGAAAAACAAATATGTGAACACATAAAGAATAATTGGTATAGAGGTTCATATATTACCTCTAATACGCCAAGAGAGAAAAGAGCATTTAGGTTTAAGTTAGATAAAGATACTCATGGCTTTCTTTCCAGAAAGGGAGAAGGTCCTAATGAGGAAACAGCTTGGTTGCTAATACTTCCAACAGAGGAATGGAGAGACTACTATTCTTATCTTCATATTCCTGTACTTGTGGTTAAGAATACATCTAGAGAAATAGTTGTGACGTTAACTCCGGCCTACCCTAATCGACTAGAAGAAAATAAATCTAGGATAAAGGAATTAAATGGAAATAATTAAAATCAACGCATAACAAGGCGCATCAACGCGGACCTACCTCCGCGGTGCTTGTTTTATGCTAAAAATCCTAGCATAAAACAAGCACCGCGGAGGTAGGTC
>JALWLM010000006.1 GCA_027084145.1 Crocinitomicaceae bacterium
ACTATACTTTATTAAATTCATAAGGGCTCATATTATATATTTACTAAATAACATAAAAGAATAATAATTACCAAATTATAAAACTACATTGTTGTTAAATATAACAAAACCTAGCACCGAACAGGTAAACCTGTCGGTGAAGTCAGTCGTTATAAAAAAGATAAATTTCCACCAGTTACTAATTTCAAAGAAAAGGAACCATTAATGTCTGCCAGATTAACTGAATACGCCAAAGTAAAAGAAGACTCAATCATAAAATTAGCAAATCTAAGATTAAACAAATCCGAAGGTAGCAATTTTGATTATAGAATACAAAATGGACGTGACAATCAAGAAAGAGATTATGCGAGAATTTTATACTCGTCTTCATTTAGAAGACTTCAAGGTAAGATGCAATTATTTATCCCTTACTCTAATAGGTTTAATAGAAATAGACTTACTCATAGTCTTGAAGTTGCACAAATTGCACGTGTAATAGCAAAAAATATTGGTTTAAAAGATACCTTAACAGTACAGTCTTGCTCATTAGCACACGATATTGGACATCCTCCATTTGGTCACTCAGGAGAAGAAACTTTAAATAAACTAGGACAAGATATTAGATTTGAAGGTAATGCGCAGACCTTCAGAATTTTAAACCATTTGGAAGAGAAACATTATGAGTATAATGGACTAAATTTAACATTGAGAACGCTTTTAGGTACTGTAAAGTATTTCCAAAATTATGAAATGAATAAGCAAAAGTTTTTATATGATGAAGATTACGATCTAGTCAAAAAAATTTCAACAGAACAAAATATTGATCTAAAGACGATTGATGCAGAAATCATGGATATTGCCGACGAGATTGCTTATGCTGCTCATGATTTAGAAGATGCTTTTTATTTTAAATGGTTTTCTATAGACGAATTACTATATGAATTTAGCATAAGTGACAAATATAAAGCTGCTTATTCTCTTTTTAAAGATATAGTTGACAAGGCAAAAACATTTGCAAAAAAAGCAAAAACGTATCAAACGTCAGAAGAATACCTTATCTTATTTAAAAAAGAATTAACCTCGAACATTGTTAGTGAACTTGTCAACAACTTATGTGTTAAAAACGACAAACTAGCTTACCAGGATGATTATGGATTATTGTCTGAAGGATTGAAAAAATTAACGTATCATGCAGTGTCACGTTCTACAGAAAATAAACTATATGAGCTCAAAGGCAAAAAAATCATTACAGATTTATATCAAGTCTATATGGACAAAGAATTTAATGAAAACATGAAATTACTACCATCTGAATATCGGTACGAAGAAGAATGGGAGAGAAGTGTTTTTGATTATATTTCAGGGATGATGGATGAATATGCTATCGGAAAGCATAAAGAGTTTTTTGGTTCTAACGCCCTTGACACTATTTACAAGCAAAATGTATAACAAATCATTGGAGAGAAATATTTGACCCTGCGGTCAAATATTTCTCAACTCAGTCGTTATGCTACATATTGAACATTATTAGAGACAATACTATTAGGAATAATTTTGCAAAAAGACATTAGTTATAATTATCTTATTGATGAGTTTTTTGCTACTAAGTCCTTTTATCTTTTTTTATGGATTATATGTAGTCAAATTAATAGTTTTTCCATTCGCGGTGTTGTTCGATTTTTTTGAATATGTATATTTGTCATTTTTTATTTCAATTATATTTTTTATAGCTACACTATTATTTTTAAAAAATATGGGTCATGATAACTTTAGAGGCTCTTTCCTAAAGATTTCTAACAAGATTTTGTAGAGATCTTCATCTCTATGATTAAATCTGAACTCACACTCTTTCAAATGCAAATTGAAGTTCTTTTT
>JALWLM010000007.1 GCA_027084145.1 Crocinitomicaceae bacterium
AACTTAATTTTTACGGAAAAGGAGAGCTTTTAAATTTAACCAAAGTTGATGCTCTTTTCTCCCAGCAATTTCTATTTGATCCGATTAAATCTTCCATTGCTTTTTTTATGTCTGATGTTATTAGAAAAATAACATTTTTTGGGGATTCAGATGAAATATTATTTCAAGAATTAACTCAAAAAATACAAGATTTAGATAAAACAGAAGATGTTCGTATCTTTCCATTAAGATTCCTCATAGAGTTATCAAAAACCATAGGAATACAGCCTGTAGGTGAGGGGTCGTTTTTTAATTTAAATCAAGGTTTGTTTTTAGAGCAAGAAATGATTGGAGAGATTGTTTATTCGGGAGAGGAGGTTAAACTTATTAAAAATATGATTACTAAAAACACCTCATTTGAGATTCCGAAACGCTCTATAAGAAGACGAGCTATGGATATTTATTTAAAATATCTTAAAATTCAGCACCCAAACTTTAAAATATTAAAATCATATGAAGTAATAAAAGAAATATTACCTTAATATATTATTTTTTTCTAGGTTCCTTAATAAAGACTTCCGTCAAGTTAATCATTTCTAACGGATTCACTTTAAAATCATGAATCCTAGCATTAATCATAACCGTATAATCATCTCGATATACCGGAATAATGGGAGCTTGATCAATAATTCTTTGATCACATTGAACAAAAAACTCCATTCTTTTTTCTTCTACGGTTTCTTTTAAAGCTGTTTCAAATGTTTTATTGTAAATTTTGTCAGAATAATTAAACCTGTTCGGATTGTTTTCTGATTGGTATAGAGATACTAAAAAGTTTTCAGGGTCAGGGTAATCAGCAATCCACCCTTCCGTCCAAAAATCAGCTTCTTGGTTTTTAACTAATTGAATCAATTCTTTAAAAGGAACAAGTTTGACATTGATATTAATATTTAATGTTTTTCGTAATATTTCAGCAACCGCTTTACCATATTTATGTGCTTTACTTTCTATCTTTCCTCCAATATATAAGGTTAATTCGGGAAAGTTTTTACCGTTAGGAAATCCTGCGGAAGCAAGAAGTTTTTTTGCTTTTTCAGAGTTAAATTTATGTCCTTTTACTTGTTCTGCAGGATATCCACTCATTTCAGGGACAAAACCATTTTCACAAACCCATCCGTCTCCTCCCAAATAATCTTCAATGATCTTCTTTTTATTAATTGCCAAAGCAATCGCTTTTCGAATCATCGGGTTATTAAATGGTTCCACTGCATTATTAAAAGCAACATATTTTGTACTTAAGCTAGGACAAGATTTAACTTTATGGCGTATATTTTTTCCCTCTTGAGCGTCTTTTAAGGTTCCTAAAACATATTCAACTTCTTCAACAGGTATTTGAATAACAATATCGGTTTCACCATTCCTAAAGGCATTAAATTCACTTCGTTTGTTTTGTGCAAATAATACCTCAACGTTAGAAAGGAAAGGGAGTTGGTTTCCCAGTTCATCTTTTTTCCAATAATTTTCATTTCTTTTTAAAATAATTTTCTCTTTGGTAAATGCATCTAATTGAAAAGGTCCGGTTCCTATGGGGTGATTGATAATATTTTTTCCATATTTGTCAAAAGCTTTAGAGGAGATAATTCCAAGACCGTTATGGGTGAGCACTTTAGGGAAACTGGAAAAAGGAGCGTTTAAAGAAATTTCAACTGTATACTTATCGATAACCTTAACACCCTTTAAACCCTCTTTTGGGAGGCCATTCTTAGATTTTATAAAGAAATCTTCTCCTCCTACGATTCGATTAACAAGTAAATAGCTAACATTATTAATTTCTAAACCTGAACAGGCTATTTCTAATGTTTTTTTGACA
>JALWLM010000008.1 GCA_027084145.1 Crocinitomicaceae bacterium
GTAAATATAAACGGATAACCTACTATTTCACCAAAAGTGATGATAATTATGGACAGAAAAATACCATTTATTACACTAATAGATATTTCTTTAAGCAAACGTTTTAAAATACTTCCTTTAATAATATTATTAGCCAAACCCTGTACGACAATCGCCGAGGATTGAACACCAACATTACCTGCAACAGCAGCTATTAACGGTGTAAAAAAGAACAATGCCTTTAATTTAGGATTTGCCATTATTCCTTGAAAATTTTGCATTATAGTAACTGCAGCTAAACTACCTACTAAACCTAAGATTAACCAAGGTAACCTACCTTTTACCAATTGAAATATCGAATCGTCCGCTTCGACATCTTCGGATAAACCTGCTTGTAATTGATAATCTTTTTCTGCTTCGTCTTTTATAATATCTACAACATCATCAATTGTAATTCTACCTACTAAACGTCCCATTTCGTCTACAACAGGCAAAACAACCAAATCGTATTTTTGCATAATATTTGCAACTTCTTCTACAGGCTCGTCCACTTTAACCGATATCACTTTATCATTATAAATGTCTTTTACCTTGGATTTCATCGAGGTAGTTAACATTTTCTTTAAAGACAGAATCCCTTTTAATTTATCGTTATCATCTACAACATAAACGGTATAAACTTTATCCACATCTTCGGCTTGTCTTCGCATTTCGCTTACGCTTCTAAAAATAGACCAATCTTCATTTACTTTTATGAGCTCTTTACCCATAATTCCTCCGGCAGTATCTTCGTCATAACGTAAAAGATCTACGATATCTTTTGCGTGCTCTACATCTTCGAGATGCGAGATGACTTCTTCTTTTTGTTCGTCAGGAAGTTCGGCTATAATATCAGCAGCATCATCAGTTTCTAATTCGTTTATTTCTTCGGCAATTTCTTTTGATGACAATGCATTTAATACACGTTCTCGTGTATCATCGTCTAATTCGGTTAAAATTTCGGCAGTGGTTTCACTATCCAAAAGTTTAAAAACATAAATTGCATCGTCAAAACTTACTGCATCTAATATTTCGGCAATATCAGCAGGATGCAATTGTTGTAACATTTCCGAAAGTTGGGTATCATTTCTTTCGGAAATTAATTGCTTTACTTGAGCAATTGTTTCATTGTTTACATCAAATTGCATACTCTAAAAATTTTAAACAAAAGTAACAATAAAAAGGTTATAAAAAATTTAGTTTATGCTTTTTTCTTGTTCAATCCATTTGGTTAATTCTATAAATTCTTTAAATGAAAGTTGTTCCGGTCTTTGTTTTAAAAATTCTTTTTGCTTTAATTCATCGGATATTCCTATAGATTTTAAGCTTACGCGAAGCATTTTACGTCGTTGATTAAAAGCGGTTTTTACTACGGTAAAAAACAATTTTTCATTAACAGGTAAGGTAAAATTCTCTTTTCGCGTTAATCGTATTACACCGGAATCTACTTTAGGTGGTGGATTAAAAACGGTTGGCGGTACGGTAAAAAGATATTCTACATTATAAAAAGCTTGGGTTAAAACCGATAAGATTCCGTATTTTTTAGAACCCGGTTTTTCGGCTATTCGCTCGGCTACTTCTTTTTGAAACATTCCGGAAAATTCCGGTATGATATTTCGGTTTTCTAAAGTTTTAAAAACAATTTGAGTGGATATGTTATAAGGGAAATTACCAATTATCCCAAATTGTTCGCCTTTAAAAAGAGATTGCAAATCCATTTTTAAAAAATTCTCACTAAATATTTTATTTCTTAATAACGGAAAAAAAGATTGTAAATAAGCAACCGATTCTTTATCTATTTCTACAACATAAACATCTAATTC
>JALWLM010000009.1:0-1400 GCA_027084145.1 Crocinitomicaceae bacterium
TATAGTAGGTGTTCTCAACTGTTAAAAATGGATAATCGGCATCATTGTCAAACATAGCCTGTGTTCTAGAGTTCATAAATGGTTCTTCTTGCAAGCTGTATGAATCCAAATAATCTCTTATCTCCTGAGAATAATAATATGCGTTATTTTTGATAATGTTTCCAGCGCATGGCCACGAGTCGTCAAAACGCCCTGTTCGGTTAAATTACCGGTTGTTGCCGTTAATGCGGCTGGTGTTGCAAGTGACAGTGCACAGGGACATGTAATGACCAATACTGATAAAGCCACCCAGAACGCCCGTGAAGGCTCTGTAAATGTCCAGTATACAAATACGGCGATAGCGATTCCCAGTAAAAACAATACAAACCAGCCAGCGCTCCGGTCTGCAAATTTTGCCAGATTTGGTTTTTCAGTTTGAGCGCGGTCTAATAAGCGTATTATGGAGGATAACGTTGTACTATCCCCCAGTTTTTCAACCTGCATAACCAGCGGACTTTCAACATTTACTGTACCACCAATCAAGTGATCACCAGACTGCTTGTTATTCGGTAAACTTTCCCCTGTGAGCAAGGACTCATTGACGCTGCTTACACCGTTAATCACTCTTCCATCGGCGGGTATTGTTTCTCCAGGTTTAATCAGCACCTGATCACCGAGTGCTAACTCCGTAGCCGCTATGACAGATTGTATTTCCTTACCCTCTTCATCAATGTCTAATCGAATGGCTGTATCAGGCATCAAGCGTACTAGCGCATCAGCAACCTGTCCGGCTTTATGCCTTGCCCCCATCTCAAGAAAACGCCCCAATAATAAAAAGAAGGTAAACATGACGACCGAATCAAAATAAACTTCACCACTTTGGGTAATAGTGGCCCAGACACTAGCAAGGTAGGCACTACCAATTGCTAGAGACACTGGCACATCCATGCCAAACACCCCCCTTTTCAGATCTCGCCAAGCGGAGGTGAAGAAAACCCGTGCAGAGTAAAGAACGACCGGTGTGGTAATAATCAAACTAATCCAACGTAAAAAGTTACGCATAGATTCACTCATATCAGAGCTTTCACCAATATAAATCGCGATGGCAGGCATCATCACTTGCATCATGCCTATTCCCGCAACAGCGATTCGCCTAAGAGCCGCAGACTTTTCATTTTTATGTAATGTTTCTAGTCGACTGGGATCAAAAGGATGCGCAATATAACCAATATCAGCAATCGCTTGTAAAACATCGCTAAGCTTTATCTGCTCATTATCCCATTTTAAGCTGGCACGATGAGTAGAATAGTTGACTCTAAAATCTAAAACACCATCTAATTGTCTTACATGCTTTTCATTGAGCCAAACACATGCAGCACAAACTATGCCTTCTAATATTAAGGACGCTTCACGAATTGATC
>JALWLM010000009.1:1410-1838 GCA_027084145.1 Crocinitomicaceae bacterium
TTGTTGCAGGGCTTCATTGTCATAGACCAGCAGTTCAGCAGGAATTAAATCAGAGGGTTTGTTTGAATTTTTAGTACGATGGTCATAAAAGCTGGTAAGCCCATTTTCAACAATTGCCTGAGCTACCGACTGGCATCCCATACAACACATGGCCTCTTCTTTAGCATTTATTTTTACCTGATAGGTTGCACCTTTTGGAACAGGCAAACCACAATGAAAACAAGTTTTTGACATTGCTTACGAACCAGTATGATCAGGTAGTTGCAGGCAAGCAAAATCATAGCTTTTAAAAAAGGTTAAAAAACCGGGGGGGTGTATTTTTAAAAACACACCCCCCCGGTTTTTCATATATTTTAAGCTATCGTGATAGTTTTTCATCCACATCAGGTTCACCATCAACACATTCTGGGGTAAAGAGCCTCCCATCC
>JALWLM010000010.1:0-401 GCA_027084145.1 Crocinitomicaceae bacterium
GTTTTTAGCAGTCATCCCTTTGTAGACGGCTTGGAATGGGTCGTCATAGGGGAATGTTTCTGGAAACCATCCAAAACTATTAGAAAAGTTGTGTCTGGAAGATGGACAACCTACGAATACTAAAGAGCCATCCGATAGGAAGTGGTAATAACTACCACTTCCGTTACAGTTAGTTGCAAATGTTTTCCAAACCCAATCTTGAGCCTCCGCTGGCATTTTGTAGCCAGCATTTTCAAGTCTCATATTTACACTCCATTTTCTTAGCATCTTTCTTCCCTCCTAAAAAGTTTTTTATTGAAAAACTTTCTCTTTTATGTCAGAAAATCTCTCTGCAGCTTCTTCGTAAAGTTCATTTTTTTCATCTCTTAGGTGTTTAAAGGATATATCGGAAAGTTTGGAGA
>JALWLM010000010.1:411-1836 GCA_027084145.1 Crocinitomicaceae bacterium
TAATCGTCTATTTTTCTTATTTCTTCATATTCGTTTTTAAGATTATCAAGTTTTCTTCTTTCTTCTTCTTTTTCTTTTGCTACTTTTAGTTTTTCTTCTATCTTCTCAGCTAAGAATTCAAAATCTAACACATATTTGAGGGCTATCATGTCGTCAAGGTCAACCTGGGGTCTCTCGTGCACTTTTGCTCTCGCTATCATCGCAGTTATAGCATGAACTATTGTTCTTGGTGAAGGTGGTCTGTTTCCAGACTCAGCATATTCTCCTATTTCTTCCACGAGAGTATTGATTACGCTCTCGTGGATTTTTATTCCTTCTTTGGCTTCTATTTGTGGTATAATTATGTTGAAAAACTTTTTATATGTTTCTTTGTTTTTCCTTTTCCATTCTACCTTTAGCTGCAGGGGGAACCTTTCAACCAAGGCTCTCACATGTTCCCCCATTTCTTTTAAATCTTCAGGATTTTTGTTCGTGATTGCTATAACGAATTTTGTTTTAAGAGGAAATCTAAAATTCCCATCGACATACTCTTTTCTTGTGAGTATGTCTTTTAAAAGCAATAATGTAGAAGCTGGAGCATCAAATATTTCTTCAAATACAACGATAGGATAATTCATAAATGATTTTTGAATGTTGAAACGGATTTCTCCTGTTCTATCCAATTCTTTGATTCTAATACCACCAAGAAGTTTCTCTTCAGTAAGCCCCTGATGGCATTGAATCATAAATATGTCATTCGGCTCAAAATTCTTCTTTAGCCAGCTGGATACGAACTCGGATTTTCCGTACCCAGCCTCTCCCCAGAGCAGGACATTTTTCTGCCCTGCTTTAGCAAGTTCTAAGATTTCTTTTACTTCGTCCATAAATACGAACTTTTTCATAACTTACCTCCTTAGAATAGAATTTTTTATCCCGTGTAGTTCAGATAAAAGGAGTAGCACGGGGCTACTCACAAAATTTGTTCATTTCTTCTGCTTTTTTCTCAACAACTTCTGGAAGTTCAGGAAAAATTGCTAAAATTTCATCTTTATCAGTTGTAAATTCAACATCTGGATTTTCATTAATAATATAAGCATAAAGGTCAGCAACTTCTTCAACAATATCTTGTATATTTTCTTTAGATATACAAGCATACCTGTTTAAAACTATAGACAGAGCATCGTAATTATATACTGTGTCTATTATTATTTCTTTTCTGTCTGCTGTTTTCATCTTCCTCGCCTCCTAAATTTTTTTCTTGTTAATCAATATATACAATCGTATATAAAATGTCAAGTCTTTTAGTGCTGAAACTTTGTGCAATTTAAGGAAAATTAAGAGTGTCAATAATTTGAGATGTTTCATTTTTTAATTTTTTTAAGATTTGGTTTGAAAAATAGGGGAGGACAAGGGAAATTGTAAGTAAACTTCGTGAACTATATATAC
>JALWLM010000011.1 GCA_027084145.1 Crocinitomicaceae bacterium
TATCATAGACTTATTTTGATTAATTGATTTCAAGATTTCAAATTCCTTTAATTTTAAATTTTCAAATCTTTGAAGTTCGCTTGTTGTCATAATTTTTAATTTATCAATTTTTCAAGTTCGACTAATTCTTCATTTGATAATTCCCATTCATCATCGGAAGTTTCAATATTTTTATAAATTCTCAAACCATTTATCTCAACATTTTTTACGGTCGTTGATATGCCCATATCAAAGGTTTGATTTCCAAGACCAAAGTTTTCTGTTAAATAATCACGCTCACCAACATAATCAATACAAGCATCAACATAAAATAAATATTTATCGTTACCTATTTTTGCTTCAATTTCAATATCGTCAAAACATTCTGTGTTCAATCCTGTATCTTTGTCGGTAAATTCGTCCCAATCATAAAGATACCCACCAACATAATCGGCTATCGTTTTGATGTCTAATGGTAATTTATTTAATTTCATCACAATCACTTTCAGACACCCAAATAAAATTTCTATCATCAAGTTTTACATAAAGCATCATTTTTTCCTTTCCGCCAATTCTTTTAAGCGCTCTACCATAAACCATTAACTCACCAAGTTTATTATGGTTCACCAAATTCTTAAAATTTTTCTTTAACTTTAAATCTTTTATTTCTACTGACATTTTGGCACAAAGTTTTTTATCCATATCCAAAACCCTTTCCAATGCTTCGATATAAGACCTAATTTCTTTTGGACACTTTTTGATGTCTTTTCTTAATTTTTTAGTATCAATGGCTTTTACTTTCATATCTATTTACAATTTTTCTTTTCAAAATAAAACACTTTATCAAATGGTTTATTTTCTGTTATTCCATATCTATTTAAAATCCGTTCAATGTATTCTTTTCTTTTTCTACCATTTTCAGTTCTTGGATTTTTCGGTATTCTTTTTATTCTCGTGTGTAATTTTCCAAGCCATTCGTTTCTAAACTTTTCAATATCCAACGCCCTTTTATAATGGTTGCAAACGCTACAAGACGGCAATAAATTTTCAATATCATCAACATCTTTATTACCAATACCAAAATATTTAAAAAATCTTTTTGGTATTTTATGGTCAATCTGAAAATTATCTATATCTATTTCAATTCCACAATAAGCACAATGACCATTACACTTATCATAGACACTTTTTCTTTTTTGTTTGGAAAACGATGCCATTATCTTTAATTTTTCTTATTTTTACATCATCAACAGCATTAATTACCTTTCCACAATGTTTTATTTCGTTCACAATACTATCAGAAATTTTTAAAACAGTTGCATCACCACCTATAAAATTTATTAAACAATTATCAATTTCATCAACAATCACGTCACCAAATAAAATTATGTGACGTTTTCCTGCTATCTTTTCAACTCGACCCTTTGCATAAATACCGACAGCATTCAAATAAATTTCATCAATATTTTTTATCTTGTCATTTAAAAGTCTTAATCGTGTTTTATTAAACCTATTACAACTTACAAGTTCATTTCTTATCTTATCAACTTCATTGAGAATTATCTGGTCAATTCCAATATCAAGTGTATTATAAATTTTCTTTTTCAATCTTAAAAAATCAATATCATATCTTGAATTTTCATCAACCTTTTTAACATTATGTATAACAGTAGCGTGTTGCCTGTGGAATAAAACACCAATTTGTATGTAGGTGTAATTTAATTTTCTGTAAAAATATGACATCAAAATCTGTCTTGTATCAGACAATTCTTTATGTTTATCTCTACCTATTAATTGTTCTTTATTATACCCTGTAAGTTGTTCTACAACACCAAAAACTGTATCGCTATTAATC
>JALWLM010000012.1 GCA_027084145.1 Crocinitomicaceae bacterium
TTTTTATTGTTTTCATGAAACATTTTCTATATATTTATTTAATGTAAGAATGTTAAAATTTAGGAGTATGTCTTATGAAAAAGCAAAGTGGGTGCACAATTCAAAAATCTGTATTTCCTGTATGGCAAAAGTTGGCTCAAGCCAGAATCGCAAGTCAGTTTGTGACTGAGCTATTTAGGCTTGACCATGAAGACTTGCGTGATTTTTTTGGTATTGAGGAGCTTTATATTCCAGGGGATTCGAAGCACGTCTCATTTACGATTTCAAAAAGTGCTGAAGAATTTCTTTCGTTTCAACGTGAAGTGGGCGGAAGAAACCGGGCAAATTGGGCGTTTGGTCGAATTATTAATAATGCCCTTTATGTTATAAATGAATATGTAATGAACAAGAAAGGGGAATTAAGCATTGCTGAGCTTATAAATGAAATTAAATCTTATGTCGAAAAGAAAAAAAGTGAGGCCAAAGTATGCAGCATGTAGAGTTTTTTAAGGATATAATTGTTATTGTTGTTTTGTTTATTGCTATGTCAATTGCAACAAGAATTTCAAAACCCGATCCAAGGGAGGAGCCGTTTTCTTGGATTGTTATGATGGTAAGTATCATTGTTTGTGGTTTGGTTATTTTGGTTTCTGGGTTTCACTTTATCTTTAAGGTGTTATGGTGAAATGGTATATTATTCCGGGGGAAGGTAGATTATTTGCTGAAGGGTGCTTCCCCCGGGTTGTAACAAAACTTCCGAATCTAAATATTGAATATATTGAAGCCGCTTCACGTGAAGATGTGGGGCGGCTGTTTGATATTTGCCAGGAAGATTGTGATATTCGGAAGTTGATTCAAAAAGAGGGATATGAAATAAAACTTAATGAGAAATATTAGATTTATGTATTTGCTTTTTTTTGCTTATTATTCTTATATTCTATGTAAAAAGATGTTAGGGACTGATATGGATAAAATTGTCATTTACAAAAATCTTGATCTGAATTTTACAATGCCCTGCGGACACACAGGACATGCTGCCAATATTTACAAAGGTTACCACAGAACGATGATCGTCATGTGTCCGAATTGCTATCGTCATGCTCCGGTCAAGAGGGCTGAAGATGTAACCTGCCGGTTTTGCACTAAAGAAGCCATCGTCTATATTCCTGCCAATTGGGTTAGCATTCCTTTAATTAATCTTTATTTATGTGCTGAGTGCTTAAGAACTTTCCCCACTAAGAAAGAATACGGGTGGTACAATAAGCATGAAGATAGTTTTTATTTGCATTTATATGAGGGTCGGAGTTTTTATGAGCTTCACTTTGGTTTGATGAAGCTTGGTGTGTGTGCTATGGGAATTTCGGAAGAAATTGTAAAATCTCCACATATTGTCTGGATTGATTTTCTTTTGAATGAGTGCCAGAAGTTGGGTTTCGTAAGAGTCCATGAAAGGATGAGAAAGTTATGCTCATGTTGCCTTGATTTTCATTGGGTGAAATGGAAATGGCACAGGAGTGTATTTGATTATTATTTATGTGAATATTGCTTGAGAAGATTATTAAAGGAAATTTCAAAGGGACTTAAACGATGAAAATTGTTGCGAAGTCCTTCCAGGATGATGTGTTTTTTGAGATTTTGAAGATTCATGGGAAAATTGATAGCCTTTGTTGCGAAGACTCAGTTGCATTTGCTTTTTATAGAAACGGTGCTGTTTTGAGATTTGCGTTTTGTAAGAATCACGAACTATTGCCGTTTGAGATTTATCGCCTTCAGTGGAGAACTGGGGTAAAGGCGCAGTTTGCTTTGTTCTTTTATCCTTTTAGTAATAGGTGCATACTGTGTGATAGTTTAGAT
>JALWLM010000013.1:0-638 GCA_027084145.1 Crocinitomicaceae bacterium
ATTTACAGTAGTTGAACCAAAAATAGAAAAATCTTGTAAATCTAAATCGATTACTAATTGAAACGTTCCGGTATCAATATCATACCTATAAATTCCTCCTCCACTCGAAAAAGCGTAAACTAAATTTTCGTTACAAGAAGTTACATAATTTGAGAGTCCGTAAAAATCTTGACCGCCACCGCAGGCTATTGTTTCAACTTGTGATCCGGTATAGGTTACCATTTCTAACGCTTCTTGGTCTAAAAAAATTAAATTTCCTTTATTTGTTGATAATAATGTTTCATTTGAAAAATAACAAAATAAGAAGTTTAATAAAAATACGTTGTATTTTAGTGCAAATGTATTCTTTGAAGCCATATTTAATATTAATAATCTCCGTTTTAACGGTAAGCTTTTCCATCGGGCAACATTCGAATTACCGTGAAAAAGAGATTGTTTTTAAAGGAGATACTTTGGTATTGGATACACTTTCCATTTTTCCCCATTCTTTTAAATTGTATTGCGGTGAAAAAGAGATGGATCGTTCCTCTTATGTTTTGGATTATGCTTCTTCAAAACTTTTTATTGAAGATAATTGTGCTTCAATTCTTCGAGTAAAATATCGCGTGTTACCCATGAATTTAGCAAAGGTGTATCAA
>JALWLM010000013.1:648-1829 GCA_027084145.1 Crocinitomicaceae bacterium
TTGGAGGGACAAGTTTGTATAAGTCCGGAAGTATTTCAAGAGGTATTTCTTTTGGAAACCGTCAAGATTTGAGTGTTAATTCATCTTTAAATTTACAATTGTCAGGAAATGTAACACCTAACTTAAAACTAAGAGCAGCATTGTCCGATAATAATCTCCCAATTCAACCGGAAGGAAATACAAGTAAATTACAACAATTTGACAAAGTATTTATAGAGTTATATAACAACCAATTGAATTTGGTGGCAGGTGATTTTCAAATAAAAAATTCTAAAAATCATTTTTTACGATATAAAAAACGATTGCAAGGTTTGAACGTCAATTATAAATGGTCTGATAAAACTGAAAATTATTGGACAACTAAAGTGAGTGGTGCTTTTTCCAAAGGAAAATATCAAAGACAAATCATACAAGGTCAAGAAGGAAATCAAGGTCCGTATCGATTGATAGGAGCGGAGAATGAACCGTTCATTATTATTTTGGCAGGAACAGAACGTGTGTATATTGACGGAAGATTGTTGGAGCGAGGTCAAGAGTTTGATTATATTATTGATTACAATACTGCAGAATTAACTTTTACATCAAGAAACTTGATTACCAAAGACATACGTATTGTTGTGGAATTTCAGTATTCGGACCAAAGTTATGCTAGGTCTTTATTACATACGGAAACAAGATATCATGGAAAAAAAATCAATTTTTGGTTTAATGCTTATTCGGAACAAGATGCCAAAAACCAACCGATACAACAAGATTTAACGCTATCTCAAAGAAAGAAATTATCAGAGATAGGAGATGATTTATTTGCAGCTCGTATTGAAAGTATTGATTCTGTAGGATATTATGATAATAGAAATTTATATGCAATGATAGACTCCTTAACTTATGATTCAGTCTTGGTCTTTTCAGTATCACCGGATTCAGCGCATTATCAAGCCTATTTTGAATATGTCGGACAAGGAAATGGAGATTATGTATTTAGTCATTACAATGCTTTTGGAAAAGTATATAAATGGGTTTTACCGGTAGGAGGTGTTTCTCAAGGAGATTATGCCCCGTCAAGATTAGTAATAACGCCTAAACAAAAAAGTATGGTGAATGCCGGAGTTCATATAGAGGTTACAAAAGGTTGGCACGTGGAAACTGAATTGGCATATTCTAAAAATGATTTGAATACTTTT
>JALWLM010000014.1:0-1145 GCA_027084145.1 Crocinitomicaceae bacterium
ATTCTATCATATGTCTTTTCGTGCATAACTAACCGCCCAAAGAAGAAAATCAATCCAATAACAAATATTGCGATCTCAAAATATGATAAGATGTCATCATTTTTATTTTCACTTTTTTTCAAAACACAATCTCCTTCAATTGCTCCATATTTCTAAAGACATCAACATCACAGCCGTCTCCTCCGATAGTGGTATCTGCCAGATTAGGATCATCCACCAAATACCCTTTATCAATCACAACTGGTAACATATCCCCAACTTTTTTCCTGCGTGGCAACCCGTCGAGTACCTTCATCAAATCATTATATCCATGATGCACATTCACCATATCTGTATCAATTTCAGCCATGACAAATTCCAACGTACCTTTCTCGAAATCCATAACAACACCAATCACACCTTGTTTTCCAGAATTACTTTTTACTGCATAATCATGATCTTGCATATCAATCATGATATTATTACTTTCAATTTTCCTCATTTTCTTCTTTTCCAAATGTTTAAAGAATATCTGACAATCATTACCACGAAGGCCATCTGTATTTGCTCTATACAACCAAACACTTGATATTATTTTCTTCACTCCCGCTTTTCTCATCTTTTTCAAATCAATATCAATGAATTCAACACTATATTTATTGGTAGTTGAGGTTTGTTTATCTCCAGAAGACACTCCCAGCAATTCTCCGTCCTTATTAAACAACTCTGGTCTACCGTAAAACAACTGCTCTACAGAACCATCTTCAAAAATAACAGATGAACTTAAATCAATATCAGCACTTCCATTCCCAATATCTTTCCAAACTAACCCAAGTCTATAAATGCCTTTCTCCGGCAATTTAGTTTCATACCCTTCCGGATAATATTTGCCGGACGGTTGATTATCATTTGAATTCGCACCAGAATATTGAATGGGGAATCTTGATAATAGCTCTTTATCCAACCAGATTTTCCCCAATTTCTTATTTTCCTCCGTTTTCACTTCTCGAATATAATCTAGTATTTTCTTTACGGCTTTTTTAGTTGTTTTCTTTTTTAACGCAGGTAGTGGGGTATTATATTCTTTTCTGACGCCCTGTACAATTCTAACCGATTGTGGTTTATGATTTTCTGGTTTTTCTGTTTCTTCAACTATTTGCCATAGT
>JALWLM010000014.1:1155-1822 GCA_027084145.1 Crocinitomicaceae bacterium
TGCCATAGTGTTTTAATACTAGGCTTGGTTCTTCTCAGAAAGTCAGCCATCATATCCCTTATCCAATCTTTTCCGGGATATCTCAAGAAATAGAGGAAATTACGGAGCAACAGATTTGGGCGTTCTTCGTAAATAACCAGCATTCCCGTATAGTCCTGTAGTTTTCTAGCTTCCTCGAGACGGCTATTAAAAGTCCAACTCCTATCTTTTTCATAAAGTTTATCCAGTACTTTATATGCATCTGGATAACGAGTTCTCATCTTTTTATCATTTGTCCACTTGAGATGTCTGAACAATCGTTTCCACCACATTTCGTGAGATAACATTTGTTCTGTGATGAAAGTGGCGGAATTGGAACCTTGTTTACTCAGGTTGTTCAAGTTTTTCAAGATTAGTTTTTTAGCGGATGTTGGGATATGGAATTTTCCTGTATTTTCGTAATTTTTCACTTTCAACATATCTTTGGTTATTTGTCTGTTTAAATTAGATAGGTACTCCTCTTTTATTTCCTCGGGAACTTGTATAAAATTCAACAACACAAATTTTTGAAGTTCTTGCAAATTGTCAAAAGAAATAGCGAGTCCTTGATGATACATTATATTTTGTACTAGAGCTTTAATGTCTCTAATGGTATAATCTGTTTTTTTATAAATTTGATAATATTGAT
>JALWLM010000015.1 GCA_027084145.1 Crocinitomicaceae bacterium
CGGCATTCTCCTGCAGATGAGGAAGGAGTATGTGCAACGCCTTTATATCCTAATTCGGATAATTTTTTAGAATTGTTGGATGATTGTAATGATGCTAAATTCTCACTTTATGACGGTTCTCCGATTCAAGGTTCCAAGTATGGTTTGAGACAATATCAAACAATTTGGTATGGAAACAATATATTAAGAATTTATAATTGAGAATAATATGATAAGAATATTTTTATTGGTGAGTTGTTTTTGGATATGGAATATTACTTTTTCTCAATCAAATTTTTCTCAAAAAGGGAATGTGGAATTAGGCCTAAGAACAACGACAAGTATTTTTGGGCATGATCCTATCCCCGGATTAGGAACAGGCGGACAAGTTAGAGTTCAATTATTGGATTACTTAAATACAGAATGGTTTGCCGATTGGATTACAATTGATTTAAACGGCGCGGGAACAAGACAAAATGCACATATTGGTTGGTCCATATTGTTTTATCCCTTAAAAAAAGGTTGTTTTATTCCTTATGTTATGGCCGGACATTGTTTTGATTATGCGAGAGTTGTTCCTCTAAGTACTCCTTATTTAGATAGGACAGAGGATGAAATTAAACGTTGGAGTTCTGCTATTCAATTAGGAATAGGGAGTCATTTTTATTTGACAGAGAAGTTTAACATCACGCTGTCGGCTCAATATATGCTTCATTTGGGAAATCACTTGGAATATGAAATTATAGAACAAGAAAATGGAGGATATTACCTAAATACCCATCATGATTCAAATCATCAGTTAGGGGTTGAAGGACATTTATTGTTGACATTTAGTTTAAATTATAGAATAGGTGATTTTTGGTAATTAAAGAGATATGAAAAAAACAATATTATTCTTTTTCCTTCTGAATTCAATTTTCCCTTCATTGAGTCAGGATTTTGAAATAAAAGAGAAAAGAGTTCATTCGGCTTTAGGATTTTCGACAGGATTTTTGACGGAACATACACAATCAATAAACTTACATGGTTTTTTAGGTGTTTTATTGAAAGATCAAATAGAGTTAAGAGGTGATGGTTTTTATTTTTTAGGAAATACAGGTGATAGACCAAGGTTTTCAAAAAATCATCAACTATTGGCGGGGGCATTTTATCATTTTTCAAATCGAAAATTCCAACCTTATTTTGGCTTACAGCCGGGGATAGCAATATCACAATCATCAGAATTCGGAGTGTTAAATTCATCTACTGGGAAAATAGAGTATCAAACAACAGCAAACCCAATTATTTCTATTGCAGGAGGTTTTAAATTATATGCTCAAAAATGGTTTTTAGCTTTTGTTGAAGTAAGGCAAAATTATGGGAAACATAAATCAAACTCATATCCTGTTTATTTGGATGAATTTAGAGTTTCGTTTGGTTTTGGGTTTACTTTTTAATTTTTCAATTACTTTTGCAAAAAAATAAATCATGGGGGATATTAAAGTTACGATTATCGATAGAGAAGGAGTAGAGCATGTATTGGATGCACCGACAGATATGAATATGAATATTATGGAACTTTGTAAAGCCTATGATTTACCGGTAGTGGGTGAATGTGGTGGTATGGCGATGTGTGCAACTTGTCAAGTATATGTAGAATCGGACACACCTCTACCGGAACAAAGTGACGATGAATTAGACATGCTGGATCAAGCTTTTTTCGTAGAAGACAATAGTCGTCTTGGATGTCAAATCCCTATTACGGAAGAAATTGACGGAATCGTTCTTCGCTTAGCGCCGGAAGCATAATATTTCGATCAAAAAGAAATTAACAATCCTATACGGAAAACAATTTTATTC
>JALWLM010000016.1 GCA_027084145.1 Crocinitomicaceae bacterium
ATTTGGCAACAACCTGGGTGGAGAGTCCCAGCATATTGAGGGCACTCTCACCGGAAACCTCTATGCGCCAGTTGAACTTTCGGGCAAAGGCTCTGGCAACCTGGTCAATGTCTGGGCTGAGTGTCTGTTTGAGGAGTTCACTGTATTTGGGGTAGTCGTAAATACCGCGGGTAACACGGCGTATCTTGCCCTGTTTGACAAGCTCTGAGAGGAGGTTGTCCGCCTGTGAACGGCTGAACTTCTCCAAAAGATCACTTGACGAAAAAGCCCACCCCCTGCCATGTCCTGCTATGAAGTAAAATGCGGTATATAGGAGGCTTTTCAATGGTTTCCTTTTTATTTGTATCTAGAAAAAAGTATAGTATTTTCTAGATTTAGGTTGGCTTTAAATGTTTCTGTCCTTATTCTTACAGTCCTTTTTTTAAATCAACTTTCAATAAATCCATCTTTAATAAACTCCCTCATCAATCTGATAGATTCTTGTAGCCGTTCATTTGTATATCTAATATTATGTGTATTTTCTGGATGATGAATTTGATGTCTAATATATTCACTTTCAATAATTTGAATAGAGTTTACACTACCATTTCTTGTTATTTTATTATAGGAGATTGTTGTTTTTCCCATTTTAAAATTACTCAATTGACCTTCACTCTCAATATAACCATATAATTCATTATGATATTCTTCATTCGATTCACCAAATGCTAGGTAGTTTATCTCATTCAATGATGGATAAGGTAAATCAGACATTTCTACATTTACAACTTCTTTATTACCATTTGTTTCCTGTATTAATTTTAAATGTTCGAACTCAAGAAGCTTAACAATTGAAGGACTATGTGTTGTAAGTATGATTTGAGTATGCTCAGTTTGAGACAAAGAAATAAATGCTTCTATTAGTTTTCTTTGATGACTAGGATGTTGAGATGTTTCTGGCTCTTCTATAGCATAAATAATATCAGGGACATTGTTTTCAGCTTGTCGTCGTTCTGCCTCTGCCCTAAAAAAATTCAATAAGATTAATCTTTTAACACCGCTTCCCCTTTTGTTAATTGGTATATTCTCGTCTCCTGTTATTGAAACATTTTTAAATACATCAGCCCATTTAAGACTTTCTGCTGTTGGAATAACAGGATTTAAACTTTCAGCTATATCTGGGTTCATTTCATTTAGCTTTTCAAGTGTTTTTCTTGCAACCTCTTTTAATTTTGTTTCAACTTCATTGGCAACCTGATCTAAACTATTCATTAATACTTCATCTTTCAAGATTTCCTGAACAGCCAATTTCATAGGATTTTGTATTTCACTATCCCCATCACTATTTTTTCTATCAGATTGGAACAACGAATATAAAGGCATATAATTTCGCAATTGATCCCATATATTTTTTGCATCTTCTTTTGTAACATCAATTTCTATTTCATCCATCTCTAAATCATCCGAGTAGTGATTCCAGATTGCTTGCCTAATGACAGCACTTTTATTTCTATCTTCACAATCAATATGATTATTATCTAAAATTCGTCGTAAATCTGTAATCTTTTTTAAAAGCAAATCCTTACATTCTTGATTAGTAGGATGATTCGCCCTAATAAATACTTTCTCTTTCCCGGCATTTGGATACTTTTTTATCACTCTGCTTACCAAGCGTTCGGTATACGTCGGTCAACTCTGTTTCGTTTAATTTTTGATGCTGGCCGTACTTGTCTTTATCGACGTGGGCGAGATAGTTCTCTATCCAGTTTTCAACTTCCCAGTGCCACATAAAATTGGCTTTAATTGGTAATCCAAACAGTGGGAAAACAACACTTT
>JALWLM010000017.1 GCA_027084145.1 Crocinitomicaceae bacterium
ATAACAATTTCAATTAAATGCTTTGCCCATTTTATATCTACATTATAATTTTCATTTATAATATCATTTGGATTATCATATAAAGCTGTAGTAACCATTCTAAGTTCATGAGCATTTGTTCAGATAACTTTTTTATGATTTCTTTCTTTGGCTATCATTACATTACTTGTTCCAATGTATTGGTTTGGTAGATTTTCTTCTAGGATTTGATTTACTATTCTTTGAAAATCTGTTGACATAGATCTTCTAGTTCCAAATTCAGCAAATTTTGTAGCTGGTTCAGATTTAAAAGTTTTTATATCTTCAAAAAGTCTAGATAGGGTAGTTTGTATTATTTGGTTAAATTCTTTATCTATAATTTTTTCTTTTTTTACATAGTTATACAAATAAAGAGTGTTAATTATTTTTAGACCAAATATTTCCCACATCATAGAGTTTTGCCAAGGTCACATAAAAGTCATTTCATAGTTTCAATTTCAATCATTTTTTATCTCAAAATCTGGTAATTTAAATGTTTTTAGAAATTCTATAGTCTTTTTAGAAAAAATTTTTCTTCCATTATCAAATTTTAGATTTTCTAGATAGTTAGCTTCATCTTCAGTTATACCTGTTATATTTTGAGCTGCTTTTAGTTGTTCTATAAGTTGCTCTTCAGGTATAATCTCAGCAGTTTTTATATTTGGATTTCTAATAGTCATTTTCCATTCTACTGGAGTATCTTTGTATTCAGGATGATTAAGTATAAAATCCAGCATATAAAATTTATAGACATCATTGTTTGTTATACTTTGTATTTCAGCTTCCTCTCTAGCTGGAGCAAAAATATCTTCTGGTGTGTAAAATTTATTTTTCATTGTTAATTTATTATTTGTAAAATATACACTTACTTTTATTCAATAATTTTTATTCAGTTTTCTCTCATTTTATTTAATGCTTCAATTGTTGCAGCTGGGTCTACTCAGGCAGTTGCTTTTTTGATAAATTCAACTTCAAATCCATATTTTTTGGCATCCATAGCAGTTGCTATATCACAATATTCTGTTGCTAAACCAACTACTTTTACTAATTTAATACCATAATCTTTTATAATATCTAAAGTTGTTTTTTTCTCATCTAAAGTTTTTCAACCAAAAGCTGAATATGGATGAGAATTACTTTCAAAACCTTTTTTGATTTCAATATCAACCTGTGAAGCATCAAAATCTTTGTAAAATTCAGCTCAAAAAGTATTTTCTACACAGTGATCAGGCCAAACAGCATCCATTTTATTTTCTTGAGCTTCTATATATGCTTTTAATTCTTGTATTGTAAAATCTGCTTTTGGAGCAATTTGAATTTTTCCTGAAGAAATTTCTTCTAAAGTTATAAAGTTTTTTTCACTAGGAGTTTCTCATCTATCAAAAGCTTCTGTTATAGCTTCTTTTCAAATATAATTTGATGCAAATGAAATATGTCCAGCAGGGTGTAATTCTCTTGAAGAAATAATTATTCATCCTCTTTTTTTTGTTTCAAAAACAATTTCATTTATAGAATCTGCAATTTTTTCTCATGAGTTCACATATAAACTCCCTGTTTCTGGATTTGCAAAATCATTTTGGTAATCTACAACTATTACAGCTTCTTTTTTCATATTTGTCATAATATAATAATTAGGGAATTAAGTATATGTAAATATTACACTTACCTTATTTTAAATAAAAAAGTAACTATTTTTTAACTGATATAAGATTAAGTTATTTTTATTTAAAAAAATATCAATGTGTTAAATTTACACTTATATAATATTGCTATTAAAAATATTTTCAAGTTTTATAT
>JALWLM010000018.1 GCA_027084145.1 Crocinitomicaceae bacterium
CAATATAACAATATCATTAATTATTTGTGCGAATGTTTACCACCAAAATATTTAGACTAAATAATAATATCAAGCGGGTGTAGTTTAAGAGCAAAACGTTATTTTTCCAGATAAAGATTCAGGGTCGAATCCTGACACCCCGCTCCAATTTCTCATTCCATTCCAACTTAATTTTCCCACAATCCCAAATTATATGATATCGTAACATAGCAAGCATTTCTTTTTTTGTTTTATTTTCAACATTTAATAATGTTTGTAATTTTGATTTAGATATAAAACGACGATGTAATCGTTCTTTTCCGTTTGTCCACCAAATAGATGGTTTTGTATAAGAAACAATTTTAAATCCAATAAATTCTTTAACCAAACCAGTAAACCACCTACGATCGACAAATGCAATTACTTGATTATATCGTTTTTCTTTTACTGCATATTTAAACATCTTACTTCCCAATCCTGGATTGTTTTTCTTATTCGTTACAAATCGTTTAAGTTCAACTGTTAAATTACCACTCCATTCGTTATTTTTATTACCAAACACCATCACTGCTATTAAATTATTTTGTTTATCAAATGCTCCTATCCTATACGATCCGGATGATCCACTTCCCAATAAATGATATTGATCCAAAAATTCTTTTGCTGTTTTCCAAGAAATTTCTTTTATAGTGGTATTTCGAGCATATACACCCCTTTCACTTTTTCCTAGTAAATGCAAAATCGTATCTTTGCATTTTTGTTTTTGAAATTTCCATTCATCTTCAAAAATCATTAAGAGACGGATATTGTTCTCTTCGCATTGATTGGTTTTATTAAGGTGGTAATTAATATCCTTTCCTCCTAATTCACAATGCCAATATAAACCATTATATTCAATTGCTAAATTATAATCAGGAAGAAAAATATCCAATTCTCCTTTAATGATTGTTCGAGTATTAGTTATAACCTTAATATTTAATGATTGCAACCATTCAGCTAATTCTCTTTCTCCTGATGATTGATAAAAATATTTTACTTCTATATTATGTATTTTTGCATATTTGCTTACTGTATCACCAAGAACTCCAAGATCACATCCTATTTGAATTAACGGCTTTTTTAATTGATGACGTTCGTGCGTTAACCATTTTTTGTTTTTTAATTTATCAATCGAATCCTTTATTAAATGTTGATTTGCCCACTCTACCCCATATCTTTCCAACATTGTTTTTTTAATTTGTGATTTTCCTATTTCAGAGGCAAGGAAATTAGTATGACCATATTTTTTTAAATTCGTTTCGGATACAGCCTTTCTATTCTTTTTGTTTTGAAAGAAGCATAAAAAATTTAAGGAGCCCCTGTCCCGGCCACAGGGACCGGAACGAGGGACTCCCCGGTGCTGGGTGCTAACCCTGGGCATCACTACTCAATTATAACTTCCCCTATTGGTTTGTCATCCAAGGTAATCTTCATAGGAACGTCAGCACCCGCTGGAGAAACACGGACATATCCTTGCATTTCCTGGTGCAAGGCGGAGCAGAAGTCTGTGCAATAGAATGGATAGACACCTGGCTTCTTGGGTTCCCATACAACTGTTTCCGTCTGACCGGGCATAACCAATACTTCAGAAGTATTTGCACCTATAATAGCGAATCCGTGTGGTATATCAAAGTCTTGCTCAAGGTTGGTGATATGGAAGTAAACCTTGTCGCCCACCTTGATACCCTCTATGTTGTCAGGAGCAAAGTGAGAACGGATCATAGTCATATAGATATGGACCTCGTTGCCCTTCCTGACAATCTTAACTTCATCTTCAGACTTAGCAGCATAAGGA
>JALWLM010000019.1 GCA_027084145.1 Crocinitomicaceae bacterium
TCGTATGGCTATTAAAATAACTGATGAATGTATTAATTGCGGGGCTTGTGAACCTGAATGCCCGAATAATGCAATATATGAAGGAGGTGCAGAATGGCGATTTTCCGATGGAACCTCTTTAAAAGGTCTTGTAAAGACGCTTGACGGAAGAACTGTACCGGCAGACGAACCTCAAGAACCTATTGATATGGATGTCTATTACATTGTACCGGATAAATGTACTGAATGTATCGGCTTCCATGATGAACCTCAATGTGCTGCGGTATGTCCCGTTGATTGTTGTGTAGATGATGAAAGATATCGAGAAACAGAGGAAGAATTACTCAAGAAAAAAGATTTCTTACACCTCTAAAAATCAAGCCCTGTTTATTGGGCTTTTTTTGCTCTATGGTCAAGTGTATTTTATATCTAACGGTCTTTTTTGTTTTTTCTTCTTGCCTGCAAAACAATAAAAATTGTGATAGTTGCAAGCTTGAACATCAAGAGCATCCGGATATTGTTTTCGCTCAAAACTTCTCTTTAGACAAGACAAACGAATCATATACTTTAAGAATCCTCCACCCTGACAACGGGAAAATCATTGAAACAATCAAATTTCAACCGGATAGTAGTCTTAAAGTCATATCGCTTATCTCCACAACCAATGGAATGTTATCTGTTCTTCACTTGCAAAATAACATTGTAGGAATATCCGGTATAGACTATGTCTATAACCACCAAATTAAAAAGTTGTTTGAAGAAAAAAAAATCACCTCTTTTGGAGATGAAAGCAGTATTCTTTTAGAAAAAATTATTGCTTCAAAAGCCGGTTTAATTTTATATAGTGGTTTTGGAGATCATTTTCCTCATCAAGAAAAATTAGAAAAATTAGGTATTACCATTATTCCAATATATGACTGGAGAGAAAATCATCCTCTCGGGAAATTAGAATGGATTAAATTAATTGGTGCTATTTTCGGTAAAGAAAAAGAAGCCGTTCAATATTTTAATCAAACTGTTGATTCATACTATGGGTTAAAAGAAAAAACCAAAACAATATCCGGCAAACCTCAAACGATTGCAGGAAGTATGATTGGAGACACTTGGTATGCCCCTGGAGGTGATAGTTATTTTGCCACTTTATTGAAAGATGCCGGTACCGATTATGTTTACAAAAACACAAAAGGAACAGCCAGTATCACTAAAACTATCGAAGAGATTTTAAATGAAAATTCTAAAAGTGAGTATTGGATAAATCCCGGAAAACCTACTAAAAAAGAAATATTAACCTTTGTTCCACAAGCCAAACATCTTCCATGCTTTGAAAATGGCGTATATTGTTACTCTAAAAACGGACAAAAATTTTGGGAAGAAGGCATTGTAAAACCTCATCTTTTACTTAAAGATCTAATTGAAATTTTTCATCCTTCTCTTATTACCGAAGAAAAGTTATATTTTTACTCCAAAATAGAGTAAATTGAAATACGCTACGCGCTATATTTTATTTCTTACATTATTGGTACTCCTACCCTTTCTTGCATTTGTACATTTATCCATCGGGCAAGTCGATTTTTCAATTGAAGAGTTTTTCAGTAGCTTTTTGATGTCCGGAGAAAATCAAATGAAAGATATTGTTCTCCAAAAAATCAGAATCCCCAGGATGTTAATGGCACTATTGTCGGGAGCTTCATTATCTCTTGCAGGACTGTTAATGCAAACGCTTTTCCGCAATCCCCTTGCCGGACCTTACGTGCTCGGAATCAACTCAGGAGCTTCGCTTTTTGTGGCTCTGAGCATCATGACAGGTATTCCTTTTTTCACAACGGACCTAAGTCTTGTTTCAGGAGCGCTCATCGGTGCTTTTCTCTTTGGTATGCTGGTTTTATTTTTTGCTAAAATTGTCAAAAATCAAATATCCCTGCTATTAATTGGACTCATGCTGGGAAGTTTTACCTCTGCAATTGTTGCTTTTATACAATCTGTCAGTCCTTCCGAAGATTTAAAAATTTTCACACTATGGGGGTTAGGATCACTTCAAAAAGTCAATATTGAACAAATACCTTATATCTTCATGTTTATATGGATTGGGATTACAAGTGCTTTACTCATTATAAAATCTTTAAATGCCATCGTCTTAGGTGAACAACATGCGAAATTATTAGGAATCAACGTCTCAAATACGCGCTTTATCATTATCTTAATCACTGCTGTTTTAACGGGAATTACGACTGCATTTTGTGGTCCTATTTCATTTGTTGGATTAGCTGTACCTAACTTAACAAGAATCTTATTCAAAACGCAACAACATAAAATCCTTATTCCCGGAACTTTATTGATTGGGGGGATTTTTATCCTTTTTTGTGACATCATTATAAAATTATTAGAAAACCATTTTATCATCCCTATAAACGTTCTTACATCTTTGATAGGTGCTCCAATGGTTATTTGGTTGGTTTTAAAGCGATTGAAATGAGTCTAAAAACAAAAGATTTAATTATTGGTTATCATTCTCCTTTACTTCATGTGGAGGATTTCACGCTTGACACGGGAAATATTTATGCCATTGTAGGAAGAAATGGAAGTGGAAAATCAACTTTTTTAAAGACATTAACAAAACAAATACAAGCGATTTCAGGAAATGTTTTCATTCACAAAAAAGCAATTTCAACGATTCCATTACAAAACTTCCCTAAATACATTTCTTTTGTCCCTTCTCGATTTCCCGACACCGAATACATACGGGTAGAAGAGTTTATTGCTATGGGAAGAAACCCATACACTAATTTTTTCGGTTCATTAACAAGAGAGGACTTAAAAAAAATAAATCATTCACTCCATCTTCTTAATATTTCTCACCTAAAAGGTCGCTTTACCACTGAATTAAGTGACGGAGAAAAACAACTTGTCGCTATTGCCCGTTCTTTAACTCAATCAACACCTTATATTTTGCTAGATGAACCTACTGCATTTTTAGACTACCCTAACAAACAAAACGTTTTTCAGCTTTTAAAAAGAATTTCCATACAAGAAAATATTTGTGTTCTTCTTTCTTCTCATGATTTGGAACAAGTTATTAAAATAACTTCCAAATTTCTATTAGTCAATAAAGAAGATAAAATCATTCATTTTGAAAATTCTATCCAACAAGTAGAAGATATTGTTTCTAAAATTTTCATCTAGTTAACTTACTTTAGAAATCGAAATCTGACTGCAAGTATCCTTATCCAAACTTCGATATTGTATAGCTTCTGAAATATGTTCCGGTTTAATTTGTTTGCATTCATCTAAATCTGCGATTGTTCTTGCCACTTTCAAAATTCGATCATAGGCACGAGCTGAAAACCCAAGTAAGTTCATTGCCCTTTTTAATAAATTTGATGACTGCTCATCTAATTGGCAATACTTTCGAATATCTTGGCTTGTCATCTCCGAATTACAATACCCTCCACTCTTTTCATATCGCTGATATTGAATCATCCTTGCTTTTACCACCCGTTTTCTAATCTCTGCACTCCCCTCTTTGGGAACATCATTCGCTAAATCTTCATAATTTACAGGTGTTACTTCAATATGTAAATCAATTCTATCAAGTAACGGTCCTGAAACTTTACTTAAATAACGCTTTACCGTTGAGGTGCTGCAAGTACAATCTCTATCGGGATGATTGTAATATCCGCAAGGACAAGGGTTCATTGCTGCAACTAAAGTGAAATTAGCAGGGAAATCTACTGTAAACTTAGCTCTTGAAATGGTAACCATACGGTCTTCCATAGGCTGTCTCATGACTTCTAAAACTGTTCGTTTATATTCGGGTAGTTCATCTAAAAATAAAACGCCATTGTGTGCTAATGAAATTTCTCCCGGTTGAGGATATCCTCCACCACCTACCAAAGCTACATCTGAAATTGTATGGTGTGGTTTTCTAAAAGGACGTTCTGTTATCAAACTTTGATTTGAAGGAACTTTCCCGACTACCGAATGAATTTTTGTCGTTTCCAATGATTCTCTTAAAGACATTGGGGGTAAAATAGATGGAAAACGTTTGGATAACATTGATTTACCTGCTCCCGGTGGTCCTATTAAAATAACATTATGTCCGCCTGCCGCGGCAATTTCAAAAGCTCGTTTTACTCCCATCTGCCCTTTTACATCTCTAAAGTCCAACGAAAAATAATCTTTATTTTCATCATATACATTTTGAAAATCAATTTTTAACGGATGTAACTTCTTTTCTCCATTCAAAAAATCAACAACTTCTTTCAATGTATTTACAGGAATCACATCCAAACCATCAATAATTGCTGCTTCTTTTGCATTTTCTTTTGGAAGAATAATTCCTTTAAACCCATCTTTTTTAGCTTGTAAAGCAATCGGTAAAGCTCCTTTTAAGGACCGTAGTTTCCCATCCAAAGAAAGCTCTCCTAAAATCGTATATTGATCTAATAAATCCAGTTGAACCTGTCCACTTGCCGCAAGTATCCCTACAGCAATCGGTAAATCAAATATAGAACCTTCTTTTCTGATATCCGCAGGTGCCATATTAATTGTAATTTCTCTTCCGGGGTACTTAAAGCCATTATTGTTAAGTGCTGCTTTAACTCTCTGCTGACTTTCTTTAACAGCGGAGTCGGGTAACCCTACCAAAAAGAAATTAACTCCCGGTGAAAGGTTCACTTCAATTGTTATCTTTCTTGCATCAATTCCATGTGTTGCCGAACCATAAACTTTTACTAGCATTTTCTTCTCTTTTTAATATTCAATTAATAACCTTTCTTATTTAAGTTAATGAAACTTATCCTTTAATTCAAAGTTTTAGACAAAAAAAATCCCGACATTGTAATGCCGGGACAACTATAATAACTACGTTATTATTTTTCTTTCTTAAAGCTGCATTTCTATTTGTAATCTAGCCATTAGTCCACTTGTAGGGTTTCCATATTCTTCTAAGTAACTAAAATCCGATTGCACTTTCAATTTATGCTTTGCTATATATTTAGATACTCCTAAGGTATATTGAGCAAAAGAAGGCTTACCTACCTCTGTTCTAGGAGTTACTTGTGTATAACGTCCTGCTATTTCCCAATTATTTTTAAACAAATATCCCGCTTGTAAGTTTACTGATTCTCCAACATATACGGCATAAGAAGTCGTTGTTGCATCGGAATTAACTATCGATTGTTTCACTTTACTTGCATCTCTATAGGCATATTCTCCCATCAATGAAAAACCTTTATATTTGAAGATCATATCAGCAAACAATGTCTTGATATCCGTCTCAAAATAACCGTCAATATCTCCATCTCCATTTGTGTCATAAGCCATATAACTTCCTAGATTACTTCTTGTTTTTACAGCATTGTCATTGTAGTCATAAGTAAAACCGAATGCTAACTTAGGTGTTTGATGCCTTTTCATATCACAAGACTCATGATCTTTAAATTTTCCCATAGGGAATAACTCTAACCTTGTCGTATATTGATATCCTCCCAAATTATCATACACCACGTTTCTACCTTCTCCTTGAGAAATAGCAAATTTCTCTTTTGTATAAAAATTACCGAATAAATGAGTCGTATGTCTTAATTGAACTCCCATATCTCGGTCTATATTAAATTTTTTATTTAAGTAAGATCTGTCTACAAATTGTAAATCTCCAGAAGAAATAACTCGTTCTCTATTTCCCGGTAACTTTGTTTGTCCTGCCCATAAAACAAAATTCTCATAGAAATTCCATTTTAAAACGGCATCCAATATAATTCTCGCTCCATCATTGGTATATGGAGATATCTTCCCTTGATCTTTATTTGAAATTCCTAATTCTATTTTGTACTGTAATTTCGGTGTTACTGCAAATCCTCCGAATTTCAAACGCCATCTTCGTATAAGAAACTCTGAACTTCCTCCTGTAACATTTCCATTTGAAAGTAAATTCCAATTACCAACATATAAAGTTTGCATGCGCACATTGACTTTGGCACTAAACGAACTATCTTTTGCAACGTGATTAATCATACCTTTTCCAAATTTCTGATGGACTACATTTTGAGATAAAACTTGCATTCCATTCAATAGGACTAACAAACTGATTAATGATCTTTTGATATCCATAACTTATCTGTTTTTATTTTAATTACGGAACAAATATCATTATTTTATAGACTGAATAAACTCTAAATAATAAATGTTAATATAAACTTAACATTTCATAACTGCACTTAACATTAACTTAACATAAAATGAATATTTATTCTTCTGTTGTAATAATAGAAGTGAAAAAATGATATTTTTGACAGCTACAAACAGACCATCATTTTTTAAAACCATATTTAACATGAAAATAGAAAAAAAGAAACGCCAATTTGTCTCGGAAAACTTAAACATAAATTCATGGGAAGCGATTCAACCTTATTTTGACGATTTATTAAATCGAAACATCGACACGATGGAAAATTTTAAAAAATGGCTTAAAGATATTAGTGAATTAGATGCTGTTTTGGAAGAAGATTTAGCTTGGAGATATATCAAAATGACAATTAACACGGAAGATAAACAATTAAGTGAATCTTATCGTTTCTTTATCTCGGAAATAGAACCTAAAATCGCTCCCTATCAAGATAAAATCAATAGAAAAATTATCTCATCTCCTTTTGCTGAACAATTAGAGCAAGAAGAGAAATCTTATTTCATTTATTTCCGTTCCTTGAGAAAAAGTGTAGAGATATACAGGGACGAAAATGTGCCTTTAATTTCCAAAGAGAGTCAAGAGAGTCAAAAATTCGGGGCTTACTCCGCTCAACAACTCATCGAACACAATGGTGAAAAAATAACCATGCAAAAGGCTGCAACCTTTCTTAAAGAACAAGATGAAAATATCCGAAGAACAGTTTTTGATAAAATCGCCTATCGAAGAAGAGAAGATTTTAAAAAGTTTGATGATTTGTTTGATGAATTATTAAAAGTTCGTCATCAAATTGCCCAAAATGCAGGATTTGACAATTACAGGGATTACAAATTAGCTGCTATGGGACGTTTTGATTACGGAGTAAAAGAATGTGAAGACTTTCATCTTTCGGTAAAATCACTGGTTGTACCAATTGTTAAAGAAATTCAAAAAGAACGGCTAAAGAAAATAGGAAAAGATAAATTCAAACCTTGGGATTTAGATTTTGACCCGGAAGGAAAGGCACCTTTAAAACCTTTTGAAACAACAGAAGAGTTATTAGATAAAACCATTCAACTTTTCCGAAATATCGATCCGTTTTTTGCCGATTGTATCCAAACAATGTCGAAGATGAAATATCTGGATCTTGCTTCCAAAAAAGGAAAAGCTCCCGGCGGGTACAATTATCCCCTCTATGAAACCGGTGTTCCCTTTATTTTTATGAATGCCGTAGGCACACATCGCGATTTAGAAACAATGATTCATGAAAGCGGACATGCCGTACATTCTTTTCTTACAAGAGATTTGGAATTAACCGCTTTTAAAAGTTTCCCTTCTGAAGTTGCCGAACTTGCTTCAATGAGTATGGAATTACTAAGCATGGAAGAATGGAATATTTTTTATCCTGATGAAGATGATTTACGTAGAGCAAAAAAAGAACAACTGGAAAGTATCATTAAAATACTTCCATGGATTGCCCAAGTAGATGAATTTCAACACTGGATTTACACACATCCGACTCACACACGAGAAGATAGAAAAGAAAAATGGATGCAATTGAATAAAGAATATGGAACAGGATTGGTTGATTGGACAAATTATGAAGATTTACTAGAAACTTCGTGGCAAAGACAGTTGCATATCTTTGAAGTTCCTTTCTACTATATCGAATATGGAATTTCTCAACTGGGAGCCATTGGTGTATGGAAAAACAGCCTTCAAGATAATGCTAAAGCTATCAATAATTATAAAGAAGCGTTAAGTCTGGGATACACGAAAACCATACCTGAAATTTATCAAACAGCTAATGTATCTTTTGATTTTTCAAAAACACAAATGAAACAACTCATCAGCTTTGTAACAAAACAATTAGATTTTGTGAAATAAAATTTTGAATAAAATACATCAAGAAAAAAAATATATTATATTTGCGCCCGTAAAAACAAATTTGGCGCGGTAGCTCAGTTGGTTAGAGCGCAGGATTCATAACCCTGAGGTCGGGAGTTCAAATCTCCCCCGCGCTACTTAAAAGCAAACAACAATGTTTGCTTTTTTATTC
>JALWLM010000020.1 GCA_027084145.1 Crocinitomicaceae bacterium
ATTTTAACCCATTCATGATCTTTTGTGTACTTTAATTCTTCTGGAATATTCATATCTATTTCTTTTTTCATTACTTGAACAACAAAAGTAAAATTTTTTAAATATGTTTAAGCATTTTTATAACAATAAAATTTCTCGGAATATTTATAGCTTTGTGGTATGATTAACCAAGATCAAATCAAAGATATTAAAAACCGAATAAATAAAATCGGTCAATATCTTCATATAGAAGACAAAAAAAGAGAGTTATCTGAAGAAGAATTAAAAACGCAAGATCCGGATTTCTGGAATGACCCCAAAAAAGCAGAAGAACAAATGAAGATTATCCGTTCATTAAAAACTTGGGTAAATGACTATAACGATTTGCAAGAATCTCTCTCAGACCTGGAAGTCCTTTACGAATTTGCCAAAGAAGGTGAAGCAGAAGAACCGGAAGTTGAAAATGCTTATGAAGTTCTTTTAAAAAATACAGAAGCACTCGAATTAAAGAATATGCTCTCCGGAAAAGAAGACAAACTAGATGCCGTACTACAAATTACGGCAGGAGCAGGAGGGACAGAAAGCTGTGATTGGGCTTCTATGCTGATGCGTATGTACACCATGTGGGGACAAAAAAACAACTTTAAAATAAAAACATTGAATATTCAAGATGGAGATGTTGCTGGTATAAAAACAGTGACCTTAGAATTTTCAGGCGATTTTGCTTTTGGATATTTAAAAGGAGAAAACGGAGTACATCGCCTTGTTCGGATCTCTCCTTTTGATTCAAATGCTAAACGACACACCTCATTTGCATCTGTGTATGTTTACCCTTTAGTTGATGAATCTATTGATATTAAAATAAACCCTGCGGACATTACTTGGGAAACATTTAGATCCGGTGGAGCCGGAGGTCAAAATGTTAATAAGGTCGAAACTGCTGTACGATTGAGACATGCGCCATCAGGAATTATTATTGAAAATTCCGAATCTAGATCTCAGCTTACCAACAAAGAAAAGGCTTTACAATTGCTTAAATCTCAACTTTACGAGATAGAGCTACGCAACCGAATGGAAGCAAGAGATGAAATTGAAGCCAATAAGAAAAAAATCGAGTGGGGATCACAGATTAGAAATTATGTTTTACATCCTTATAAATTAGTCAAAGATGTCCGAACAACGTATGAAACAGGAAATGTCGATGCTGTTTTAAACGGTGATATTGATGAATTCCTTAAAGCATATCTAATGATGTTTGGAAAAGGAAATAAAAATTAATAACTAAAAAACACGAAAGAGATGGAAAAATTAATTGTATATCACAATCCTAGATGTTCTAAAAGTAGAACTGCAGTCCAATACTTACAAGAAAAAGGTGTTGATTTTGATATTGTTGAATACTTAAAAACACCTCTTACTAAAGACGAATTAAAAGAATTAATCGAAAAACTAAACATTAAACCGGAGGAATTAATTCGTAAAAACGAATCGATCTATAAAGAACTCTTCAAAGGGAAAAACTTAAGTGATGACGAATGGGTCGAGGCCATGGTGAAATATCCGAAATTAATAGAACGGCCTATTGTTGTTGCTAAAGATAAAGCGGTTGTTGCAAGACCTACAGAAAAAATAAATGACCTTAAATAACTTATAAACTTATTTCTCTCAAGCTTATTTTAATACAATAAAACGCTTCTTTTTACGTTTTTCGGTTCTATGAAAATATTTATTGTCATCCTGTTTTTATCTTCTACACATCTCGCAAAAGGGCAATTTCATACTCCTTTGTCAAGATCTGAGCTAGGTGTTATTGCCGGAGGGATGACTTATATCGGTGATTTAAAACCTTATGAAATTCATAAGGATATCCATCTTTCTTTAGGAATGGTTTATCGCTATAATATTAATCCAAGAACTGCTTTTCGTGCAAACTTCTTATACGGTAATGTGAGCGCTGATGATGCAAAGTCATCGATTTCAACCTTTAGAGATCGTAATCTTAATTTTCATTCTGACATTTATGAATTAGGGGCAGGGTTTGAATTCAACTACTACCCTTTTCAATTAGGTCATGAAAGATACAAAGCTACAGCATATCTCCTTGCCGAAATTGCTTTTTTTAGAATGAATCCTAAAACAGATTATCTTGGAAACGAGATAGAACTTCGCACCGTTGGAACAGAAGGGCAAGGAACATCAGCATCTTCAAGAGGACACTATAAAACAATACAATTTGCTATTCCTATTGGAGTGGGTGTTAAATTTTCTTTAGGCAAAAGAATTGGCTTTAATCTAGAATTAGGAATACGAAAAACGTTTACAGACTACCTAGATGATGTTCATTCCGCATCATATGTTGACCCTAATATCCTTTTAACCGAAAACGGTCCTCTGGCTGCAGCCCTTTCAAATAGGTCGGGAAGGTTATACGGACAAAGAGGAAATCCCTCCAATAAAGATTGGTATCTGTTTGCCGGAGGAATGTTAACTTTTCAGCTGGGAAAGCCTGCTAAATGTTATAACCATTAAAATTTTTAATCAAACGTTTTTTCAATCATCCCTTTTATGTATTGCTTATGAGCCTTACTTGAGATATCACCTGCATTATTGCTAACCAATTTTAATATCTCTTTTAACTGATACGACGCAATTGATTTTGCCGTATTAGGGTATTTTGATTTTTCTTCTTGAATACTTATCAAACGTTTCACGTATTCTACTTGCAGGTTTTGACGGATTGTATGAACATTTCCTTGAATATCTTTTTCAAAAACAATTTTTGTCAAATCAGAAAAGAGATTTTCAATCGTATAATGATTTCCGTATAACTTGGTGTCTATAATTCTTTGTAAAGTAATAGGGTGTAAAACATGGTTGAAGATGTTTTTTTGAATATCTAAGATCATTTGATGTGCCTTTACATCCTCTGTTGATGAATAAAAATCAAATCCTCTTCTCTGTTTTGCTAAATGTGGATACAATTCATACGTGAAATGAAAAGCATTCGGATCGAAGAGATATTTCTCAATAAACCTCATCGCTTTCTTTTGTGTAGCCAAATCTACCGGAGTATAAGGCTGTTTGCTTGCTCCCTTCTGTCCTATCATCGAACGATCTACATATATACCTCCAATATATCTGGATACAATGTTTGAAGCATCAACATACTGACGCATAAGTGTTTTCATCGCGACATATTTATCATGATGCGTTCTTCCTTTCTTATGATATTTTTCTATTATTTTTCCGGAAAGCTCTTGAACCAAATCCAAACGCTCTTCTTCATATTCAATCGCTTGATTCGTCAAATCAAAAATATTAACTCTCGGATCAATTCCTTTCCCCGGATAACGCATATCATCTGCATCATTTCCAAACTGTAATTCAGGTTCTGTTGAGCGATTTAATAATTTTTCTGTTTCTTCTTTGGTTCTTCCTTGCTCATAAGCAAATTGTATAGCCCACAAATCATAAGGCCCTACTTTTGTCGTGTAATAATTCCCTTGCATCTCCGGGTTCCTTGCTACATTAATTGCAGGATAATCCATTACCGAGCCTATCAGCCCTATCTTCTCTGTTTTTTCTTTGTTGTGCACCGTCTCAAGAGAATGCAACTGACTGGCCTTCATATTATGAGACAATCCTAATGTATGCCCTATTTCATGCATTACCAAATATTGAATATATTCTTGTATTAACCGGGAAGAATCAACAAATTTCTCAGTTAAATAGTTTCCTACCAACTCTCCGAATGCAGTGTTTTCTGCCAGAAAAGCCTCCAAATCACATTGATGATGCCCATGTCCATTACTTTGAAACAGCCCTTCTAATCCTACCCGTCTTAGAACAGAACGATACTCAAACATAATGTCTGCTCCCAATATTTGACCTGTTCTCGGGTTAACAAAACTAGGTCCGTACCCTCCAAATGGAGGATATGGAGAAGCTGTCCATCTCAAAACATTATATCGAATATCTCCCGCATCCCAATCTGCATTATCGGGTTGTTGTTTAATTACAATCGCATTTTTAAACCCCGCTTTTTCAAAAGCTTCGTTCCATTTTTCTCCTGCTTTTTTAATCAACGGTCTTAATTCTAAAGGCGTTGTGTTTTCCATCCACCATACAATTGGCTCAACAGGCTCAGATAAATCTGCTTCAGGGTTTTTCTTTACAAGATGCCAACGATGAACCAAATCCCGATAGTTTGCATGCTCAAGACTTGTCATATTTGTCACCTGAGTTGTAAAAAATCCCACTCTGGGATCATCCAGTAATGGAGTAAAATCATTTTCAGGCATTGCAATTAAACTGTGATACACCTTCAATGAAATATTTCTTGCATCTGTCACATCTCTTCTTCCTTCATTTACAACATAAGGCTGGCTATAGACATACTCTACGGCAACATCCATATTCTCAGGATACGTTCTTACTGCTGTAATTTTTGTCTTTGACTTATCAAGGTTTCCTAATTTAAATGCTGTGGGAGAATTATCCGATGAAACAGGTTTTACTTGTAAAAAGGTTTCAGAAAGAAACAAAGAGCCTGCATCAATCAAATAACTGGAATTACCGGGAGCTGTTGCTTTAATTTCTATACTCGCTAGGATTGCATCAGTCATATTTGCTGACCTTGCTTTTGAAATAGGATTGCTAGGGTCAAAATAGGAACTTGTGTTTACCTCCACAAATTCAATTTTATTAAAATACTTACGAATAACAATTACTTTAGAAGAATTATAAGTTCCTCTGTTTTTCCTAAAAGATGCCAAACCGTCTTCAAATTGACTGAAATAGATGTACTCTTTATCTATTTGATCTTTTTTTATCTCCATCTTTATCTTTCCTGTAATAGTGTCTTGATAAAGCGTAAACAAGCCTTCATATTTTTGATGCCCTTTTGTTTTTTCTTGAATAGGATTTGATGACGTATTTTGTTTTTTGCGTTTCCTTTTAAGAAATTGAGCTTCTGAATTGAATGAAATTAATAAAAACAGAGATAGAAAAATAAAGATTTGTTTCATGCTTTCGCTTTTTATGTGAAAAACGAATTTACAAAAAATTACATACGTTTCAGTAAAACTTCAACATTCTATTGAGTTACTTTTTTTAAAAAAGAAAGAATTAAGATTAAAACTGTACTTTTGTCAAAAAAACAAGTGTTTACAAGAATTTTTTTCATACTCTTCCTTTTTTATTTCTCAAAAATATTTGGTCGCACTTACGAGATTAACAGGAGAGATGATAATGAGATTAAATTAGACGGTAACCTATCGGAAAAACAATGGGAAGGGTTACAAGTTGCTAGTGATTTTGTTGTTAACACTCCTGTTTTTGGTAATAAATCCCGTTTTAATACAAAAATTAAACTTTTCTATACAAATGAAGCTTTGTACATAGGAGGAGAACTCTTTGATCCTTCTCCCGATTCTATTAGCTATTCTCTTTCCAAAAGGGATGATTACGGAAATGCAGATTGGTTTGCCGTTGATATTGATCCTTACAATACGAAAACAAACGGTTTTCGGTTTGCCTTAACTTCTACGGGCGTACAAATTGACGCTATTGCTTTTACATCTTATGAAGATTATTCTTGGAATGCCGTTTGGAAAAGTGCTGTTAAAAAAACATCCTTTGGTTGGTCTTTTGAGATTAAGATCCCTTATTCCGCAATTCGTTTTCCCAATTTAAGAAAACAAATATGGAGGGTGAATTTTTATCGGGGAGTACGAAGAATAAGAGAAACATCATCGTGGAACCCTGTTAATCCGGACATATTTGGAAAACTAACACAAACCGGAGAAATAATTGGCATAGAAAATATAAAATCTCCTTTTCGCTTATCATTCACTCCTTATGCTACCTCATATATCGAAAACACTTACAGTTCTATTGATCAAAAACAAGTTTGGAGGAGACGTTTCACAGGAGGAATGGACGTCAAGTGGGGAATCAATGATGCTTTTACTCTAGACATGACTCTAATCCCTGATTTCGGACAAACACAATCGGATAATCAAGTACTAAATCTTGGTCCTTTTGAACAATATTATCGGGAAAATCGTCCTTTCTTCTTGGAAGGAATGGATTTGTTTGGAATCGCGGGAGTATTCTATACTCGACGCATTGGAGGTCGTCCCATTCATCAAATTGAAGTTTTTTCTCAAATAAAGGATTCTTCGGAAAAAGTAATTAAAAACCCTAATCAAAATCAACTTTTGAATGCCAGCAAAATTTCAGGAAGGACAAACTCAGGTCTGGGAATAGGTCTATTCAATGCGATAGAAAACAAAACTTTTGCTGTTATCAAGGATTCCCTAGGAAAGGAACGGCTTTATCAAACTAATCCGCTAACAAATTATAATGTTTTTATATTATCTCAAAATCTTCCTAACAATAGTACCATTTCTTTTGTTAATACCAATGTTTTAAGACCACAAGGAGAACGGTCTGCAAATGTATCTGTAGGTGAAGCTTCTCTTTATACAAAAAATCGAAATTATAAAATTTATTCTAAAATAAACATCTCTTCCATTGTTGAAAATAATGAGATAGAATTTGGGCACTTAGGTAATGTTGAAATAGAAAAAGTTTCCGGAACTTGGAGATATAAATTCAATTATTCAGAAACAAGTGATCGTTATGACCATAATGATTTAGGCTTCATGTATCGAAATGATTCCAGATCATATCGTGCAAACATTAGATGGAACTACAATAAAATATCTAATTTATTTTATAAACAATCTGCAGGTCTATTCCTTAATTACAATTCTATTTATCATTCCAACGACTACACAAAAGCATCTCTTCATGTAAGATATGGAGGTTTATTAAAAAACCAAACTTATACGGCGGTAAGTTTAAATGCTATTCCTTTTGGTTCTGTTGATTACTTTGAAGCTCGTGTTCCCGGCAAAAAGATAAACTATGGGAAAAAATATAATTTTTCTTACTTTTTCTCAACAGATTACAGTAAACGTTTCGCTTTAGATATGGATTTAGCGCTGTCAAAATTTTTAAAAGAACAACAAGTCCATTATAGTATTAACATCGAACCCAGATTCAGAGTTTCTGACAATTTCTTTTTAATTTTTGAAAATTACATTCTAAAATTAAACGGAGACTACGGATTTGTACAATATAACCATCCTTCATTTCCTTATGAAGTATTAATTGGGACACGGGATAGAATCAACGTTGAAAATGTATTGTCTTCAGAATTTCTATTTACCAATAGAATGGGAGTTAATCTTCGATTAAGACATTACTGGTCTCAAGTAAAATATAAGTATATTTCTGTTTTAGAAGAAACCGGAAACATTAGTGCAATAAATGTAGTCGTTTTAGATCCTTCGAGTTATAATACTTCTTTTGATGCTTTTAGTATAGACCTTGTATATCAATGGTTCTTTTTACCCGGGAGCGAGCTCAATATTGTTTATAAAAACAACATTATTACTAGTGATAATTTATTAAACGAGCATTATTTTGAAACTTTTTCAACCCTTTTTGATGAACCGCAAAATTCATCATTATCAATGAGAATCCTTTTTTATATTGACGTTCTTTATTTTAGAAAAAAACACAAGACACTAGGATAAAACTATTGCTTTTTTAGTTTTCCGGACTTCCAGTCTTTAATGAGTTTTGCCCAAGCATACGGATTAAGTAAATTGTTTACAGGAAGTTGGTTTCGCGTGTATAATTTCGTATAATATTGATTCCTTGCTATTTGACTGCTATAATTGGCGTCTATCTCTAAGCGAGCAGCAATAAAAGCAAGACTTTCTCCCGATAATTGCCGCTGGGCACGACGAAGAGCATCATCATAAGGATCCATTTCTATAAATGCTCTGGCAAAATCTTCTTTCGATGGCCAAGGATAAACATCCACTTGCGGAAGATTTAATGTATCTGTTTGTAATAGATGAATGATTGAATATCGAAGGTCTTGTAATGAATCAGGAACAACAAAAGTTGATCTTTTATATCCATATGCTGAAAAAAATATCGTATCACCAGGTTTAACTACTAATGTAAAAAATCCATCATAATCAGAAATCACACCTCTGCGAAGCGTTTTGTCAAAAACCGTAACAAAAGGAACAGGCTTCATTTCTATATCTTCAATAACGATTCCTGAGAGTTGCACCCAATTTTCTTCCTTTTCTTGAGATAAAAGAATCGGAAAAAAGCCTATCAATAAAAAAAG
>JALWLM010000021.1 GCA_027084145.1 Crocinitomicaceae bacterium
GACTTAATATTGAATAGGGGAAAACAAAAAGTATTTTTAGAAGGTAAGGTGTCATCTTCAAATGATGATAAAATGTATTTTAATCTGACCGATATCAACTTAGAAGAAGTATCTCAGTTAATACCTGAATTAAATTTGAAAGGAGAGTTGTTTATGAATGGACATATCTCTAATCCATATCACAATCTTCAAGTTATGGGAGATGCGAGTATTAAAGATTTATTTATTTTAAATGAACTGGTGGGAGATGTCAATTTTCATTCAGATTGGTTAAACGATCGAGGGGATGTTATTCTTGATGGAGATTTGGTTTATCGAGGAGTACGGTCATTTGATTTCTTCGGTACCTATAAACCTAAAGCAAAAGAGGATAATTTGGATCTTAAATTACTTTTTAATAACACAAATATTTCTTTTGTTAATGCTTTTATGAATCCTGATGTGATATCTGAAATAAAAGGGCATCTTACAGGAGATTTAATTGTAAGAGGTACTCCAAGTAATCCTGAATTAGAAGGAGATATTCAACTGGAAAAAGGAGGGGCTAAAATAGAAGTATTGGGAACCAGTTTTTCGGTAACAGGAAATGTAGAAATTGTTAAAGATGGTTTTTTTGTCAACGGAATACCGATTTATGATGAGGAAGGAAACGCAGGAACGATTGTGGCTTCTATTTTCCATGAAAATTTTAAAGATTTTAATTATGATGTAACCATTGATATTGAAACAGATGCTGTTAATAAACACCCTATTCGTGTGTGGGAGCCGTTGCCGTTAGAATCTTTTTTAGTTTTAAATACGGAGTATGAAGATGGTAGCCTTTATTATGGTAAAGCTTATGCCACGGGAACGGTGAATATTTTCGGATATTCAGATTATATGGAGATAACTACCTATTTAAAGACGAGAGAAAATACAAAGATTCATTTGCCTATGTATGGAGTTGGAGATATTGATGAAGAGGATTATATTATTTTTATTGATAATAAAAAACCGGATTCGGTTATATCACATGCACCTAAAATAGATTTTAAAGGAATAGATTTAGACTTAAATTTTGAAGTGACACCTGATGCTGAAATACGAATTGTTTTTGATGAAGACTTAGGAGATGAAATTATCGCAAGAGGTTCCGGAAGTATAGGAATGAGCGTTAATTCTGTGGGAGATATAGCAATGGAAGGGGTTTACCGAATTAAACAAGGAGTCTATAATTTTGTGATGGGACCGATAAATCAAAAATTTTATATCGATGAAGGAGGAAGTATTACATGGACAGGAGATCCTTATCATGCAGTACTAGACCTAAATACTTATTATCGAGTTAATACAAATATTGCAACTTTAACCAATAATCAATTAGGGATAGATTCTAAAAGACAAATGATTATTTGTTATTTGAAATTAAAAGGCGATTTGATGCAACCTTCTATTCATTTTGAAATTAGCTCAATAAATCCGGATGATATTACAGAAGAATTGTTAAATAGAATAAATTCAGATCAGGACGAATTAAACAGACAATTTTTATCCTTATTGTTGTGGAAGCGTTTCCAGCCACTTACAGGTGGAGGGGAAGCAGATGGAAGCGGAGCTTTAGATATAGTTGAGAACCAGATTAACTCCATTTTATCAAAAGTATCAAAAGATTATGTTTTTAATGTTGATTTTACAAAGGATCAAGTTACGGGAGGAAGTTCGTATGAATTTGGGGTTAAAAAAGAATTTTTAGATAATAGATTGATTGTTTCGGGGAGTTTTGGAGTGGATAATCAAGGAAATCAAATAG
>JALWLM010000022.1 GCA_027084145.1 Crocinitomicaceae bacterium
ATCATCCATTTTTTCAAAACAAATTAATGTTTTGGACTATGGTGTATATGATTATATATGATTCATATTAAAAATACATTTAAATAATTAAAAATAACAAAAATGAATACAGCAATAAATAGAAAAGAAGTTTTTAAGTATCTTAAAAGAGATGCATTAGCCGGAACTGTAACAGGAGTAATGGCGGTTCCTTTAACAATCGGAATTTGTTTAATGTCCGACTATCCTGTCATGACAGGTCTTTATACTGTAATTTTTGCAGGGATTATAAGTTTTATTACTTACCTTTTTAAGCCGGGGAATTATACAGGAATGCCTGGAGTCGCGGCCGGACTAGCTCCTGCTTTGGCAATGGGAATATCTCTATTCGGATTTGAAAATATGCCATTCGTTATTTTAATTACATCTATATTTCAAATGATTGTTTGGAGATTCAAATTAGAAAAATATATATTAAGACTTGTTCCTCATTATTTAGTAGAAGGATTATTAGCAGGGGTTGGACTTAAAATTGCTTTAAAATTTGTCCCGTTTTTATTTGAACTACAAGCAGGGGATTTACACGATTTTAGTGATTGGACACATGTAGATTGGTTAAATTTTGATAGAGATAAAGTCGTCTTATTGTCCCTCCTGTCTTTTGCTTTATTTGTTCTACTTTACAAATACTATAAAAAGAAAATGCCTGCTTTACCATATTTTATCATTATGATAACTTCGATAGGAATGACTTTTATTATGGATTTACCAAAAATCTCTATAGAGCCGATTCCGTTTAAGTTGGCATTACCTCTCCCACACTTTTCAGGGATGAGTGGTTCTGAAATTAGTTTAATCTTATTAAAAATGGTTCTTTTTGCAATAATGCTTGGAACAATTGACATCATAGAACAAGTAATGAGTAATGTCGCCATTGAAAAAATGGACCCCTTAGGAAGAAAATGTAATACGAACAACAGTCTTTTAGCAATATGGATAGCTAATGCCGGAGCAACTTTTTTTGGTGGTATGACTAACTTAGACGGACTGGCTAAAAGTACAACAAACACCGTTGCGGGAGCAATGACTAAACTTTCAAATGTCTTTACATCGGCATTTCTATTCCTCGTTGTATTATTTCCTGTTGTAATTACCACTCTTCCGGAATATTCTTTAGGTATCATTATGGTATACTCCGGATGGAAAATGATTGCCAACATCTCCCATGTTAAAGCCGAAGGACGTTATGCACTTATTCTATCGATTATCTGTGCTATTTTGGTTTTCAAACTTGGAATTTTTGAGGGATTACTTATTGTATTGGCTGGACATGCAATCATTCAATATATTTTTATGAGACGATTAGGGAAAACCAATCAAGAAATTTGGAATCAATTCAAAAGCTCATTCTCTGAAAAACCCGTTTTTAAATTAGAAAGTGAAGACATCTTTGTTGATTCAAACATTCCTGTTTTAAACAAACTTATTCATGCTGTTAATACTAAAAATATAGATGTTACTCTTTCTATATACCATGAGAATGCTGTTTTGGTGCCTTCTTTTTCCAGTAGGATAAGACGTTCTCAAGAAGAAATAAAAGACTATTATAATACACTATTTAAAATGGATAATTTAGTGCTTTCGATCATTGAAGTAAAATTAAACAAAACAGAAAAAAACCGTATTGATTCGGGAGTGTATGAGGTTTCTTGGGATAATCACGGATCAAAAGTCAATTATAAACTGAACTTTATGATCGTTGTGGAAAACAATAAAATTATCGCTCACCATTCCAGTTATCATGATTCAAATAATATTTCCATATCTCGTTGGGTAGATGAAAAAAAAGACGGGAATTTTGTAATGTAATAATATAGAATAAAAATTAAAGCCTGCTTAAATTAAGCAGGCTTTTTTAAAAAGAAAAAGAATATTATGAAACGAATAGCCATTTCTTTTACATTAACATTATTATGTACAATAAATGTAAACGCCCAAAATAATGTCAATAATCACTTAATGTCTTGGTGGAATATAAAAAGTCATATTCCATTATCAGAAAAAATAAGTATAAGTCCGCTTTATTCTTGGAGAAGATCTGATTTTGTGAAAAATTGGCAACAATCATTATTACGTATAGGGTTTGATTACAAAATAACTGAAAACCTAACATTAACCCCCGGCTATGATTGGGTGATAACATTTCCTTATGGGAAACAACCCATATCAAAAATGACAACAGAATATCGAATATTTGAACAAATAATGATAAAACAAGTGATTGGAAAAATAAACTTAAAACACCGTTATAGATTTGAACAAAGGATGTTTGAGAATAAAATTTCTAAACATAGATTCAGATATCTCCTTGTTTTGTCAATGCCCATTTATAGAAAATTATCAATCACTCTTTTTGATGAATTGTTTGTCAACTACGGAACAAATATGAACAATCACTTTTTTGACCAAAATTGGATGTATATCGGTTTTAACTACCCGGTAAACGGCAAATTAACTTTAAGTATAGGTTGTATGGAACAGTATATATTAAAGCCAAACAACTTAGACACTGAAAGGAATCCTTCAGTACAAATTGGAATTAAATATAATTTTAACGAAAAAAATAGAGAACGTTGATATTATCATTGCGATTTTACTACTCTTAATTCTTAAAATTAAATTTTTCCTTTTACAGCATTTTTTACACTTTCTTTCAATGGAATAAAGGAATAGTTAAGTGTATTCTTTATTTTATCATTACAATATGAAATCGTTGTAAATAAACTGTTAATTGTTTCTCTTGTCATTGGATTTCTCTTTCTCAAAACAAAGCAGATGAAATCTAAAACAGGTTTTATCATGAAAACCATCCACTTTTGAACCTGAATTGTAGGCTTCGGTTTATTAAGTTCTTCTGCAATTGTGTCAATAAGCGTTTTAAATTTTTGATTGTTTCCAATCAATAAAAATCGTTCTGCAGAAATATCAGTCTTCATTAATTGGTACATGATAGAAGCAACATCTCTCGCATCAACGGTCGCATTGCCTCCCGGAGGATAAAACCTCGTCCCTTTTTGTACGGTGGAAAATATCGTAAGTGAACTGTCGTTCCAATTTCCCGCTCCTAAAATTACACATGGGTTAACAATTACGGCATTAAGTCCCTCTTCTATGCCTCTCCAGACCTCCTTTTCTGCCATGTGCTTAGAAATTGCATAACCTGTTGTTGTTGGGGTAATTTTCCATTTTCTTTCCTCTGTAACTTTCTCTCCGTTTTCACCCCCTATTGCTGCAGTAGAACTCACATGACATAACTTTTTTACTCTTTTCGAGAGACAAACATTGACAATATTAGCAGTTCCCTCTCTATTGATTTTAATTAATTTTGTATAGTCTCTACGATCAAAAGATACTAACGCTGCACAATGATAAACCTCACAATCCGGTTCGATGACCTCTTCCAAGAAAAAGACATCTAAAATATCCCCTTTTCTCCACTGTATTTTTGAATAGAATTGTTCCCACTCTTCTCCAAAATAAAATTGAAAAAGTGCTTTTACTTGATTTCTTTTATTCTCGTTACGGTAAATCGCTCGAATATTTTTCTCTTCTTGGCGAGTTAATTCTACCAACAAGTGGCTTCCCAAAAGACCTGTTCCTCCTGTAACAAATATCATATTCGAATCGTTAAACATTGTAAAGTTAAAAAAACAAAAGGACTGCATGATGCAATCCTTTTGTTTTATCCTTCAAGTTTCATCATATTATAAAGAAGCACTTGTCGTTGGGAACCTTCTGTCTACTTTTTTAAACATTCCTTGCAACGCCCTTCCCGGACCAACTTCAATCGCTTCCGTAGCACCATCTGCTATCATGTTTTGCATAATCTGTGTCCAACGAACAGACCCCGTTAATTGATCCTTTAAATTTTGTCGTATCTCTTCCGGAGAAGTTGTCGGCTTTGCCGTTACATTTTGATATATTGGACAGATTGGTTTTTTAAACTCTGTTGAATCAATAGCTTTTCCTAATCTTTCTCCTGCCGGAGCCATTAAAGGAGAGTGAAATGCTCCTCCTACGGGTAATACCATTGCCCTTTTTGCTCCTGCTTCTGTTAATTTTTCGCAAGCTTCTTCTACTGCTTTAACTGCCCCGCTAATCACCAATTGTCCCGGACAATTATAGTTTGCAGGAACAACAACACCATCAATTTCTTGACAAACTTTTTCAACAGTCTCATCTTCAAGTCCTAAAATTGCTGCCATTGTTGAAGGCTCCGCATCACAAGCATCCTGCATTGCCAATGCTCTTTCGGATACAAGTTTTAAACCATCTTCAAAACTTAATGATTCTGCAGCCACTAAAGCTGATATTTCTCCTAAAGAATGTCCTGCGACCATATCAGGTTGAAAGTCTGTAAGACACTTTGCAAGAATAACCGAATGTAAAAAAACAGCCGGCTGCGTTACTTTTGTTTGTTTTAGTTCTTCCTCTGTTCCTTCAAACATAATGGAAGTAATATCAAAACCTAATATCTCGTTTGCTTTTAAAAAAAGATCTTTTGCTAAACTATTATTATCATAAAGGTCTTTTCCCATTCCGATAAATTGGGCTCCTTGTCCCGGAAAAACATATGCTTTCATATCTCTATTTTTGTGGTAAATATAATAATATACTATTAGGAGGAGATTCCTTTAATCCACACCTTTTCGATTAAAGTTTATACTTTAATAATCCATCCGAACGGATCTTTAATTTTACCTGTTTTTAAATTTACAAGATATTCTTTAATCTTATTCGACGTTTCTCTAGGTTCCATAGGGACTTCATAAAGTTCTCCTCTATAACCTATTGTTTGAATAGGGGCAATTGTCGCTGCTGTACCCGCACCAAAAGCATCTGTTAATCGACCCTCTTTAATCGCTGTGATAACCTCTTCAACCGTTACTTTTCTCTCCTCAACTTCTATCCCCATTGATTGAGCTATTTCAAGTACTGAACGTTTTGTAATTCCCTTAAGAATCGTGTCAGATTCTTCTGAAGGTGTAACCAACTTACCATCAATTTCAAAAACAACATTCATTGTCCCTGATTCTTCAATGTATTTATGCTCTTTCGCATCCGTCCAAATCAATTGATCAAAGCCTTCTTCTTGTGCTTTTTTAGCAGGATATAAAGATGCAGCATAATTCCCTGATGTCTTTGCTCTTCCAACACCTCCTTCTACAGCCCTTGAATAATATTCTTCAATTTTCACTTTTACAGGTTTAGAATAATAGTGCCCTACGGGACAAGTAAAAATCAAGAATTTATATGTTCCTGATGGTTTGATACCAATGTAATCATCCGTAGCAAACATAAAAGGACGTATATATAACGAATAACCCTCTTTTTGGGGCACCCAATCTCTATCTACATCAACAATCTGTTTTACTAATTGAACAAAAATATCAGGTTCAATCGTTGCCATACACATTCTTTCACAAGATTCTTTGAACCGTTGCGCATTTTTTTCCGGACGAAATAATAAAACATCTCCAGCTTCTCCCCTTACAGCTTTCATGCCTTCAAAAACGGATTGTCCATAATGAATTGCAGAAGTTGCCGGATGTAAAGATAATTGCGAAAAAGGTTTTATTTCAGGAGTGCTCCATTTACCATTTATATAATTCATTTCAAGCATATGATCTGAAAAAATCTTCCCAAAAGGAAGGTTCTCCCAATCTACTTGATTAATTCTTGATTCTTGTGTCGGTGTAATTTTTACATCTATCTTTTCCTCTATCATAACAACTAAGTTTCTTTAGCAAAAATACAATTTTAAAAGCAAAATACAATGATAAAAATCATGCAATCCTTTGATTTTTTAATATATTCAAGCAATATTGCGTACCTTTGTTAAATGAATAATGACCGTCCGATAACAGATTGGCTGCCACTCACGCGAAAAGAAGTGGAAAAAAGAGGGTGGGATGAAATAGATGTCGTCTTGGTTTCCGGAGATGCGTATGTAGATCATCCTTCTTTTGGTGCCGCAGTTATTGGACGCATTATAGAAGATGAAGGATTTAGAGTTGCAATCATTTCTCAACCTAATTGGAGAGATGATTTAAGAGACTTTAAAAAATTTGGTCGCCCTAAATATTTCTTTGGTGTTACTTCCGGCTGTATGGATTCTATGGTAAATCATTATACGGCGGGGAAAAGAAAACGTTCAACAGATGCTTATACACCGGGAGGTGTTTCGGGATTTCGCCCCGATTATGCCACAACTGTTTACACCAAAATCCTCAAATCGTTATATCCGGATGTTCCTGTTTTAATCGGAGGCATAGAAGCTTCTTTAAGACGTGTTACGCATTATGATTATTGGTCGAATAAGCTAAAACCAAGTATTCTATCCGAATCCGGAGCTGATTTACTTGTCTATGGAATGGGGGAACAACCGCTAAGAGAAATTTTAAGACTTCTCAAAAAAGGAGTTCCTTTTCATCGATTAAACACCATAAAACAAGTTGCTTTTCTTCAAAATAAAAATGAAGAATTGCCTAAAAATAAAAACTGGAACACCATATCTTTAGCCAGTCATGAAGTCTGTTTAAAAGACAAAATAAAATTTGCAGCAAATTTTAAGATCATTGAAATTGAATCAAATAAATGGCGAGCAGATAGAATTATTCAAGAAGTAGGAAACCAACGGTTGGTTATCAATCCTCCTTTTAAAACAATGACAGAAAAAGAAATCGATAAATCTTTCGACCTTCCCTTTACAAGATTACCTCATCCAAAATACAAAAAGAGAGGGACGATTCCCGCTTATGAAATGATAAAGTTTTCTATCAACATGCATCGCGGATGTTTTGGAGGATGTAGTTTTTGTACGATTTCCGCTCATCAAGGAAAGTTTATTGCATCAAGAAGTGAAAAATCAATTTTAAAAGAAGTCAAAGAAGTAACCCATCATCCTGAATTTAAAGGGTATATCTCAGACATAGGCGGTCCTTCTGCAAACATGTACAAAATGAAAGGGAAAGACGAATCTATTTGTGCAAAATGTTCCAGCCCAAGTTGTATTCATCCTGTTATATGTAGTAATCTTGATACTTCTCACAAACCTTTAACACAAATTTACAGAAAAGTTGACCAACATCCTAAAGTGAAAAAAGCATTTATTGGATCGGGAATCCGGTATGATTTGTTAGTAGATGAATTTAATAAAAATAACGACGGGAGCCTTGATGAATACATCGAGCAAGTCATAACCCGACATACCAGTGGCAGATTAAAAGTTGCCCCGGAACACACGTCTGACGCAACGCTTCGGTTAATGCGAAAACCTTCTTTTAAATATTTTCACAAATTCAAAGAGAAATATGATAAAATCTCAAAAAAACATGAGCTTAACCAACCTTTAATCCCTTATTTTATATCCTCCCATCCCGGATGTGAAGAAGAAGACATGGCAAATCTTGCTGTAGAAACAAAAGACATGGGGTTTCAATTGGAACAGGTGCAAGATTTCACCCCTACACCGATGACTGTTGCTACGGTTATCTATTATAGTGGAGTGCATCCATACACATTAAAATCCTACAAAACAGCAAAATCAAAAGAAGAAAAATTAAATCAACGCCGATTTTTCTTTTGGTATAAACGAGAAAATCATCGTTTTATAAGGAAATCCCTACGTAAAAAAGGACGTATGGATTTAGCCGAAAAGCTTATTGGAACCAAAAGAAAAAATAAAGAGAAACAGATCCCAAAGTGGTTAGCTGAAAAACGAAAACAACGCTGAAAAACTCGTTTATCTAAAAAACAGTCATTTTATAGTAGTTTTGTTTACTTTTTATCTAAACTTTTACTAAGTTTAGTTACACCTAACCGCTATTTCATCAAATTATTGTGGTGATATCGTGTCCGCATCTACTTACAATCAAGACAACACAGGAAACTGCCAAGGAAATATTGCTTAAAGCGAAGGTATATTTTGGAGTGATTTGGATTGCAACAGTTCTACGGGAAACAGTAGTGGTGGAAACGTCTATCAGCTGACCTAGTACCATTTTGATATCATTAGACTCTACCGATATTTCATACGGAGATTGTATTTACATACAAATTGACGGATATGCCGGAACAGAATGTGATTTTACTTTAGAGTTAGTTAAC
>JALWLM010000023.1 GCA_027084145.1 Crocinitomicaceae bacterium
TTTTTCTTGCATAAAATTATCTTCACTACCATATTTTAAATCTACCAGTATCCCGGAGTTTACCTTTTGAACGGGAACAAGTCCTAATAACGAAAATACACTGTCCGTATGATTTCGTAAAAAAACCTCTTTTTTATTCCTCTCTGAAATGTTTTTATAAAAAAACACTTTATCTCTGAAAATAAAAACATCAGTCCTTCTCTTTTTTACTTTATTAGGATTACCACAAGAGTTTACAATCAAAGAAAAGCACGCCCAAAAGATAAAAAAGCGATCTATACTTTTCATTATTTCTTATAAACAGGAATCATGCTACGCCCTACTTTAATATAGTAAGCCCCTTTTACTAAATTCGATAAGTCAAGTTCCACTTCTTTTTTTGAAATATAGTGTATGATAACTTTCACCTTCCTTCCTCGGATATCATGTAACTGTAAATTTTCAATATCCTTTTGGGATGAAATCACTTTTACTTTCGAACTTGTCGGGTTGGGATAAACAGAAAAATGAGTATCCATCCCAATATTGTAAACATTTGCAGTTGACAATTTAGCAATCGTAAAACGATCTCCATCTGATAAATAAACATTGTCAAATGTTGCTATATTTCCGCTATAAGAAGAAAGATTAATTTGTGCTGCATTTATAAATGTCCCTCCATCACTATCAATAAGTAAAACCAAATCGGTATTATTTCCTATTGGAAGACCTGTCAAATCAAAATGAATGGAAACATTTCCGACATCCCCTGTTTGGTCTGCTTTCCAAACCCTTTCCATTCTGTATTCTACACCTAAAGGGATATCCGAATTTTCCATTATTGACATAGAACCGTTATTATGTCCCCATAAAAGGAAATCTCCGTCATCTAAACTTGACGGGGTATTAATTCGAACAATTGCCTGTCCTTTTGCGTCATTATGAAAACTACTTAAGCTATCCCGTCCAATACCCGCAACCTCATGTTCAAAAGTTCCCTGGGCATCATAAGCATATAAATCATTTGAAATTAAAAGACCGTATTTTGATGAGAGATAATTAGAAACAATTTTATTTCTTGCTGAATTCAAGAAATCATTATAAATAATAATCTCAGAAAAATCTCCTTGATGAAATTGACTAGGGTCATAAGCGCTATCTATTCCGTCTTGTTCTCCTCCTATTGCTAAACACCCTCCGGGTGTTATACTTGTCCCGGTTTGAAATCCATAAGATGTAAATGCCAAACTATTGTCTTTCCATATCTCTATTAAACCATCATAATTTCTCCAACTCGAGCTGACAATATGAAAATTATTATCATTTGTCGCTATAGAAGAATTAATGAAACCTCCATGGTAAATAATTAAGGATTCACTTCCATAAATCAAATAATCGTTACTCCCTGCTGAGGACGCATATGAGAGCAACCCGTCTCCCGCATCGCTTGTTTTATTTACATGAAAGGTAGTTATTTCCGTTGTTGGGAAGTCCGAAAAATTATTTCTTATCAGTCTGCCCTCCGCTTGTTCAAACCTTACCACCGGATAACCATTGATGATATTAGAATAAAACCTTGGAGTATACGAAGTATTACTCTGAAGAACATCATTCCCATTTCCTGAATTATCCAACCAAGAAGTAATATCTGCTCCGTCTGAATAATTAGAGACTCCATCAGGCATTAACCATAATTTATTTGTAACAGAGTCTCCAACCCCTCCCGGTCCTGTATAACCGAAATTAAGATTACTTTCATCATCTAAAATTATATGTGTGTGCGTCGTTATTGCCCCTAAAGTAGCATTAACAGGATTACTTAATGTGATAATTATTGTTTCTGAATTCTCAACAAGCGCATCATCTAAAATATTAGCCGTAATATTAACAGAAGTGTTCCCCGAAGGGATTGTAACCGTTCCGTTTGATAAAAGATAATCAGCACCTGATGTGGCAGTTCCTGTAACCGTATAATCTACGGAAACATTTTGCGTACTTGTTAAACTCAATCCAACCTCAAAGTTTACAGTTGTATTCGACTCTGTTATATTGGATGTTGATTGAGAAAAAGAAACTTCAACGGGATAATTAATCGTGTAATTAGCTTCCCATCCCGGATTTGTTGTTCCACAATCACTTCTGAATTCAACCAAAAGATAACTTCCTGTAGAAACAATTGTTCCCGGCGAAGTCGTTCCGTTATATACCCCTATTAACGGCGAATTTACCGAGTCGCCATCATAAATAAACATGTAATCATAATTTAACTCCAGATCAAAAGCCGTGAAGTTTAATGTCACATTACTTGCATTTGCATCTCCAAACAACCACAATTCCCGTTCATCATCCTGATAATTTCCGGAAGCTCCCCCCGTGTCATAAAATGCTCCCGATGCATTTGTTATGAGCGTTGGTGTATAAGTGTTGTTAATTAACTTATAATACTTTTCCCAATCCCAATGAATACCCGGATCAGTGTGCGATTGATTGGGATAATGTTGATGTCCTTTTATTTTTGTACATCCCCCCAATGTTTGCAACCCTGAAGAAGAAGGACCATAATAAGTTCTCAATGGAGGAATACCGTACCCACTATTGGTTATATCCCTGCTTAAATCTGCGGAGGCTTGATACATTGCCGGTGTATACCATAAAGGATCACTGACATAACCTTCATGTTCTATACCAATCGTATATGGATTCTCACTTCCTACATGCCATGCTTTATCTGCCTCTAAAACCATTTGAGTAACTTGACCATCCGAAGAACGTATAATGTAATGAAAAGAAACATCTGAAACACAATTTTGTGACCAAGAAATAGAACCTGCGTAACTCCCTTGTGTTGTATGAATTGTTACCGCTGATATAGCCGTTCCGTTTCTTGAACTGAAATTACAAGTTGGAGCAGGGTTCCATATTGCAGGTCCATAATCCGGTCCTTTTTCAATGATCACTCCATTTGAACTTACCATTGGAGTATAAACATCTCCTTCATCCGAAATAATTGCTGTCGGTGTGAAAGAGATTCGTTTTGCAGAAAGAACTTTTAAATTGTTTTTCCCGAAAATAAGCTCTAAATCAAATGAATGGACAGGGAAATCATATTGTACCGCCTTTTGACTATCATTTAAAAAACGGAATATTTGATATAACTGCATATCCCTTGCCAGTAAATTCACTTTTCCGCTATCGGGAATCTCAGACAATTGCAAAAGCGATTCTTTTAAATGCAAATCTCTTGGTTTTGAAGGATCATTGTTTTGTTTTAGTTCAATGAGTATATTTAATGCTTTTGCATATGCCAATATTTGTTGATTTGGACTTTGTTTTTGCTCAGAAACACTGATTCCGGATAACAGAGCAACCAGTTTTGCATTCTCTTTAAAATACCCTTTTCCATCATCAAATAACCCCATTATCCCAAAAGCTGAAGGCATACCGCTACAAGATACCTCCTCGCTAATCAGGTGTGTCATTCTTGTATTAGACCACGCAACCGCTTCCAATACACCCTTCGGAACTTTAGGTGCTTGTAAATAAGCGGAATTGAAATTTACTTGTTGTTTAGGCAATAATGCTACTTGAGAAAATAATAATTGCCCGTAAAAAAAGAGGATAAAAAGAATTGAATACAATTTCATCATTTCGTAGGTTTTTTTAAGGAAGTTGCAAGATAATAAAATTGATTTAATCTACCAATTAAACTATACTTTTTGCCTGTATAATTCTTCTCTCAATTCTTTAATCTTTTCATTACGGATATATTCTGAAAACGGGATCATTTTATCAATGACTCCATTAGGTGTGATTTCTATCACTCTGTTTGAAACCGTATCCGCCAATTCTTGGTCATGAGTTGAGAAAAGGATTGTTCCTTTATAATCTTTCATTGCTTGGTTAAGGGCTTGAATCGACTCCAAATCCAAGTGATGGGTAGGTTCATCCATCATTAAAAAATTGGCTTTAGCCAACATCATTTTTGAAAGCATACATCTCACTTTTTCTCCTCCCGACAATACATCTACAGTTTTCATTGCTTCTTCTCCCGTAAACAACATTCGCCCCAAAAATGTTCTTAAATAAACCTCTTCCTTCTCTTCTTCCGTTTCAGCATATTGTCTCAACCAATCAATCAGAGGTAATTTTTCTTGGAAATAGGATGCATTATCATGAGGAAGATATGCTGTCTTTATTGTTTTCCCGAAACTAAACGAGCCGCTGTCCGCCTGAAGGTTCCCATTAAGAATTTCATAAAAAGCCGTTAATGCCTGAGAGTTTTGTGAAAGAATAACAATTTTATCACTCTTGTTAACAACAAAATCTATCTTATCAAATAAAATTTCTCCTTCGTTACTTTTCTTTGAAAGTCCTTCAATGTTTAGAATTTGATTTCCCGCCTCTCTTTCTTGGGTAAATTGAATCCCCGGATATTTTCTACTGGAAGGCTGGATTTCTTCAATATCCAAATTTTGCAACATTTTCTTTCTTGCCGTAGCTTGTTTTGATTTTGCTGCATTCGCGGAAAACCGAGAAATGAATTCCAATAATTCCTTTTTCTTCTCTTCCGCTTTTTTGTTTTTGTCTTGGCGCTGACGAAGAGCCAACTGAGAAGATTGATACCAAAAACTATAATTTCCGGTGTATATTTTAATTTTACTAAAGTCAATATCTACTATATGCGTACAAACCGTATCTAAAAAGTGTCTATCGTGAGAAACAACAATAACTGTGTTTTTAAAATCAATTAAAAAATCTTCCAGCCATGCAATGGTTTGTACATCCAAATCATTTGTCGGCTCATCTAAAACTAAAACATCCGGATTACTGAAAAGTGCTTGTGCCAATAATACTTTTACTTTTAATTCATTAGGCATATCTTTCATTAAAGAATAATGTTTAGATTCATCAATTCCTAATTGAGAAAGCATTGTTGCGGCATCTGTTTCTGCATTCCATCCGTCTAATTCTGCAAATTCAGCTTCTAATTCAGCTGTCCTCATTCCATCTTCTTCCGAAAAATCAGGCTTTGCATATAAACGCTCTTTTTCTTCAATGATTTCGTACAATCTTTTGTGTCCCATTAAAACGGTTTTAAGCACCTCAAATTCATCAAATTCATTGTGGTTTTGCTTCAAAACAGCCATCCGTTTTCCCGGTTCTAAAACGACTTGCCCTGTAGTAGGGTCTATTTCACCGGTTAAAATTTTTAAAAAAGTTGACTTCCCTGCTCCGTTTGCTCCGATAACACCGTAGCAGTTTTCATTAACGAATTTAAGGTTCACGTCATCAAACAAAACACGTTTACCAAATTGAAGAGATAGATTGTTTACTGTTAACATATTGAAAATAAATTTTCCGCAAAGATAGACATTTCATAAAGAAGTTCCACAACGTAAAAAAAATACGTTCCGGTATTGTATATTTGTCCATATATAGATTTAAATTTATTTTACTATGGATATGACATCGTTTTTACTCATTTTACTAATCATCATATCTTTGATGTCTTTTATTTTTTCTTTTCTTAATCGAAAAGATCTTCATTATATTTCTTCGCAATTTCAACGACTAAAAGATGATTTCACGGAAACGAAAACAATTATAAAAGGGATACACGATTCGGTGCAATCAGAATTTCAGCAAAGCAGAAAAGAACTTCACGAAAATTTTGCAATCAATAGAAAAGAATTGAAAGAAGGATTAAATGAGTTTGGAAATCAATTTGATAAGAACACCTCCAACCTTAACAATTTAATTAAAGAACGACTTAGCGATTTAAAACAAGAAGTCCAATTAAAATTTGACCGATTTGAGAAACAGCTCTCGGAAAAAAATGAAATGATGACCAACAACGTCAAAGACATTCGACAAACGGTTGAAAAGCAACTTAAAGATGTTCGAGAAGACAACAATAAGCAACTGGAACAAATGCGTATTACCGTAGATGAAAAACTCCAAAAAACACTTAATGATCGTCTTTCTAAATCATTTGAAACAGTCAACCAACAACTTAAAAGCGTACAAGAAGGTCTGGGTGAAATGAAAACTCTTGCCAATGATGTCGGCGGTCTGAAAAAAGTGCTAAGTAATGTTAAAATGAGAGGCGGCTTCGGTGAAGTACAATTAGAGATGTTGTTGGAAAATATTCTTGCTCCAAGTCAATTTGAGAAAAATGTCAAGACCAATCCTTCTTATAACGGAACGGTTGAATTTGCCATCAAACTACCCGGAAAAAGCACCGAACAATCAGTGGTGTGGTTGCCCATTGATGCTAAATTCCCAAAAGATGTTTATGAACAATTACAGTCGGCTCACGATTCGGGTGATATAGAAGCAATTGAGAAAGCTCAGAAAAACCTCTACACAACCATCAAAGAAATGGCGAAAAGTATCAGCTCTAAGTATATTTCACCTCCAAATACCACTGATTTTGCTATTTTATTTCTTCCTTTTGAAGGAATTTACGGCGAAGTGGTTCGAAAATCGGATTTATTACAGGAACTGCAAAGTAAATATAAAATTATTGTGACCGGCCCTACTACGTTAGCTGCTATTTTGAACAGTTTACAAATGGGATTCAGAACACTGGCCATTCAAAAACGAAGTGGCGAGGTTTGGAATATTCTTTCCGAAGTGAAAAAGGAATTTGAAAAATTCGGAGGAATTCTTCAAAAAGCGAAAAAGAATATCCAAACAGGTCTTAACCAAATGGATGAACTTGTTGGAACCAGAACGAATGTGATTAATCGAAAACTAAGAGGAATCGGAACTTCGGGAGAAGAGGAACTTCCTTCACCGGAAAAGAATCTTAATATCGATTTACCTCTTCCTCCGGAAGACATTGAAGAATAATACCGTTAAAATGTACTTTTTTTACTTCTTTTTAGTTATTATTACATCAGTATGAAAGTAGTGGTATCCATATTATCTCTTATTTTGTTTTTGTTCTCATGTTCCGATAGTGAACTTGCTTCCAAGGTGGACTCTATCGAAACATTACAATCCGAATTGGAAAAACAACAAACAATTATTGATACAAAATTGAATTCGGATACACTTAATACATTGCTAAAACATCTCTCACTTATATCAAATGATTTAAAAAAACATTATAAAGGAGATACAATTCCGGTTGAACTTGCATTAAAAATAGATGAATATAAACGAATTCATGAAAGTTTAATTGATGTCCCAAATATAACAAAGGAGTTACATCAAGAAATTCCATTATCCGCAATAAGATTAAAACATCTCCAATACGACATTGAAAATGCCATTGGAAATAGAGAAAAATATGACGACCATTTAGATCAGGAAGAACAAATTGTTAATTTGATTATAGCACAAGTTCATTATTGTGATTCTGTGGTACAGAAAGCCCAAACCATTAGAAAAGAACACAGTGATGTTATTCATCATTTTATTGAACAATTAAAAAATGACACAATACCTCAACAATGAAACATCTTTTATTGCTGATACTCATTCTCCTTCCTCTTGTTAGTTTTACTCAAAATTCTGATATTAAACTTGCACAGCATTATTACTCTTCGGGGGAATATGACAAAGCAATTGTTTATTACGAACGCTTGTATCGAAAAAATCCGAATAAATATTTTTTTAAGAGATATTACACCTGTTTGGTTGAAACAAACCAAATAAAAGATGCTGAAAAACTCCTGAAAAGAGCATATAACAGACATAAAAACGATTCTGAATACGGCATTATGCTCGCAGACTTCTACGAAACCTATAACGATCCCGAAAAGGCCGATAAAATTTACTCCGAACTCATTGATCATCTTCGTCCCTTTTCATCCGAAATCATTCGTTTATACAATGCTTTCAAAAGAAGTGGTAAACATGAGCTAGCTTATCGAACATTAGTAAAGGGAAGAAAACTTCTTAAAAATAGTTATCCACTGAATATTCAATTTGCAGATTATTACGGTTCACAAGGGGAAACAGAGAAAATGATAAAAGAATACCTCGATTTATTAGAATATCATCCGGGGTATTACAATTCCGTTAAAAGACTTTTATCTAACCGGATTGATTTTACCGAAGAAGATTCGGAAGAATATGAGATTTTGAAAAAAGAATTGATTTTAAGATCTCAAAAAAACACGGAAAAGGAACTCTATTCA
>JALWLM010000024.1 GCA_027084145.1 Crocinitomicaceae bacterium
TTATTTCAAACATTAAGCCTCCAATTATAAATAAAACCCCAATTAAAAACAGGATAGAGCTGGAAAATAAAAGCCTTTTAAAATTAACTTCATCTTCTTTAATTTTCATAAAAACAGAAGTTAGCATAGGATTAATAACCAATGCAACAAACAAAGAAGATGTTAAAACAATAATTAATGTAATAGGCAAATAACGCATAAACTCACCCATAATACCAGGCCAAAAAGCCAATGGCAAAAAAGCGGCTAGTGTGGTTGCTGTTGAGGCAATAATTGGCATAGCAACCTCGCCAACACCATATTTTGCAGCATCTATTTTTGAGTAACCCTCATCTAAGAGTCGATATACATTTTCAACAACTACAATACCATTATCTACTAGCATACCTAAGGCAATTACCAATGAGAATAGAACCATCATATTCAAAGTAACACCAATGGCATTTAATACAATAAATGAAATAAACATAGATAAAGGAATTGCAATTCCAACAAAAAGTGCATTTCTAACTCCAAGAAAGAAAAGAAGTACCAAAACAACCAAAATTACGCCTAAAATAATACTGTTTTCTAGGTCTGCAACCATGGTTTTAGTATCGTTTGTTTGATCGTTTGTTTTGGAAATATTTAAGTTTGGAGGGAAATAATTTTCTTTTGCCTTTGCAATAATTGCATCTATTTGAGTTGATGCGTTTATTAAATTCTCACCACCTCGCTTGGTAACATCTAGCATAACTACAGGTTGTGAAAATTCACGAGCATAACTTTGCTTTTCCTGTTCTTTAAAATTAACGCTTGCAATGTCACGGAGATAAACTATATTTCCATGTTCCTGTTTAACAATAATATTGGAAATCTCCTTCGCTGATTTAAATTCTCCAATAATACGCACACTTCTTCTAATTCCTTCCTCCAATAAATCACCGCCTGAAATGGTCATATTTTCATTTTCAATGGCCATTGCAATATCATTAAAACTAATTTGTGAGATTTCCATTTTATATAAATCAACACTAATTTCAATTTCTTTATCTTGAATACCACGAATATCAACTTTAGAAATCTCAGGAACTTTTTCAATTTCATCTTCTAAATACTTTCCGTACTCTTTGAGTTGATCCATAGAAAAATCACCAGATAAATTAATATTCATTATAGGCATTAATTCGGCAAAATTCATTTCCTGCACATTAGGATCTGCAGGTAAATCAGTAGGGAAATCTTTATCAGATTTTGCAGCATCAACCTTGTCTTTTACTTTGCGTAATGCTTCAGTTGGAGTAATGCTAAAATCAAATTTTACTTGAATAGAAGAAAAGCCTTCAATTGAAGTTGAAATAATTTCATCTACTCCTGAAATTCCATTGATTTCTTTTTCAAGTGGACGTGTAATTAACTTTTCTATGTCAATTGCTGAATTTCCAGGATATGGTGTTGAGATAAAAATCTGAGGAACAACAATTTCTGGAAAAGCCTCTCTAGGCATACTTTGATAAGAAAATATTCCAGCCAAGAAAATCATTCCAATCAACACAAATACGGTCATTTTATTATGAATAGACCATGTTGAAAGTTTAAACTCTTTTAATACTTTATTCATTGTAAGGTTTCTTCTAAGTTAATTCTAAATTTAGTTGGTAGTTATTTTAACAATTTCACCAGCTTGCACCAGTCTAGCACCTTTATTTACTATAGTATCATTTTTTGTTAACCCTTCACTAACATATGTTTTATGATTGTATTCTTTAGTAGTAATTATTAAGCTTTTTACAATGGTAT
>JALWLM010000025.1 GCA_027084145.1 Crocinitomicaceae bacterium
AAATTCAAAATATTTCTCATCCCAATTTGGAAGATTATATTGAAAAAAACAAGGAAGCAAAGGAAGTAGCCGAAAGTCTTATCGGTTAAAAATAAATTACTTGTTAAGTAAGTAATAAAAGTATCTTTTTAAATGGATATTTATCCATAACTTTGCATTAATTATTATTAAAACGAGTAAGTTATGATTCAAGAAAAAACAAATGTAAATATTGATAAGATTTTATCAAAATTCGGTATAGAAGAAATAAATAACGGAGCCTCAACAGGAAACCATTGGTTTAAAACGAGAGGAGAAAAAATTGTTTCTTTCTCACCTGTAACAGGAGAAGAAATAGCAAGTGTTAATAGCGCAACAGAAGTAGATTATGAAGCGGTCATTTTAAAAGCACAAGAAGGATTTAAAGAATGGAGAACATGGCCGGCTCCCAAAAGAGGAGAAGTTATTCGTCAATTTGGAAATAAATTAAGAGAATATAAAGATGATTTAGGGCGTCTTGTTTCTTATGAAATGGGGAAATCTTTACAAGAAGGTTTGGGAGAGGTGCAAGAGATGATCGATATCTGTGATTTTGCAGTAGGATTATCTCGTCAGCTTTATGGTTTAACAATTAAATCCGAACGTCCGGGGCACAGAATGATGGAACAATATCATCCATTGGGAGTTGTAGGGATTATATCAGCATTTAATTTCCCTGTTGCTGTTTGGAGTTGGAATACTGCTTTGGCTTGGGTTTGTGGAGACACAACAGTTTGGAAACCTTCCGAAAAGACACCTTTAACCGCAATTGCTTGTCAACAAATTATACAAGAAGTTTTTGAAGCAAATGATGTTCCTGAAGGAGTTTCTTGTTTGGTAATCGGAGATGCGGAAATCGGAAAGCTAATGGCAAATGACAAGAGAGTTCCATTAGTATCTGCAACAGGTTCTACCAGAATGGGTAAATCTGTAGGTCAAGCTGTAGGAGCAAGACTTGGAAAGTCTTTACTTGAATTGGGAGGGAATAATGCGATTATTATTACGCCGACAGCGGATTTAAAAATTGTTCTTCCGGGAGCAGTATTTGGAGCTGTAGGAACGGCCGGACAGCGTTGTACCTCTACGAGACGATTAATCATTCATGAAGAAATTTACGATAAAGTAAAAGATGCTTTGGTAGGAGCCTATAAGCAATTGAAAATAGGAAATCCTTTAGATGAAAGCAATCACGTTGGACCTTTAATTGATAAAGATGCAGTAGAAATTTATCTAAAAGCGATTGAAAAAGCGAAAGCGGAAGGAGCGAAGGAAGTCGTAGAAGGAGGTGTTTTAGAAGGAGAGGGGTATGAATCAGGATGTTATGTTAAGCCGGCGATTTTTGAAGCGGAAAATCACTTTGAAATTGTTCAAGCAGAAACATTTGCGCCTATTTTATATTTGATGAAATATTCGGGAGGAGTTGAAAACGCCATTGCAATTCAAAATAATGTACCGCAAGGATTGTCTTCTGCTATTATGACAAACAGTATGAGAGAAGCAGAGTTATTTGTTTCCGAAGTAGGTTCTGATTGTGGAATTGCCAATGTAAATATCGGGACATCCGGAGCGGAAATCGGAGGGGCATTTGGTGGAGAAAAAGAAACAGGAGGAGGAAGGGAGTCCGGTTCTGATGCTTGGAAAATTTATATGAGAAGACAAACAAATACGTTTAATTATACTGAAGAGTTACCATTAGCTCAAGGAATTAAATTTGAATTATAAAATTTATTGTCAATACAATAATCAAACCCCCGGCAGATTGTCGGGGGTTTTTCTATCTTTGTAAAGTACGAAAATGAAGCATCAAATGATACAAGATTTACATATTTACAACTCGCTCACAAGAAAGAAAGAGAAATTCATTCCAATACATGAAAATTTTGTAGGAATGTATGTTTGCGGTCCTACGGTTTATAATAATGTTCACCTCGGGAACTGTAGAACATTTATCTCATTTGATGTTGTGTATCGTTATTTAAAATTTTTGGGATATAAAGTTCGGTATGTAAGAAATATTACGGATGTCGGACACTTGGTTGATGATGCGGATGACGGAGAAGATAAAATTGCAAAAAAAGCAAAGATAGACCGTTTGGAACCTATGGAAGTTGTTCAAAAATACACACTTGATTTCCATAATGTGATGAGACAATTTAACACGCTCACTCCAAGTATTGAACCAACGGCAACAGGACATATCATCGAGCAAATAGAAATGATATTGGAAATCATAAAAAATGGTTATGCTTACGAAGTAAACGGTTCGGTTTATTTTGATGTGGAAAAATATAACAAAGATTATCCGTATGGAGAGCTTTCAGGAAGAAAGATAGAAGATTTAATTGCAAACACAAGAGAATTGGATGGGCAAGATGAAAAGAGAAATCCTTTGGATTTTGCGCTTTGGAAAAATGCATCAGACGAACATTTAATGAAGTGGCCATCCCCTTGGGGACTTGGGTTTCCCGGGTGGCATTTGGAATGTTCCGCAATGAGTACCAAATATTTGGGAGAAAAGTTTGATATTCACGGAGGAGGGATGGACTTAAAATTTCCGCATCATGAATGTGAAATAGCACAAGGGACAGCCTCAAATCAATGTACACCGGTGAATTACTGGATGCATGGAAATATGCTTACCTTGAACGGAAAGAAGATGAGTAAATCTACAGGAAATTCTATTCTTCCACATGAATTATTTACAGGAGAAAATGATTTCATGGAGAAGCCGTTTAGCCCAATGGTTGTTCGATTCTTTATGATGCAAGCACAATATCGGAGCACTTTGGATTTTACTTCGGAAGCCCTGTTAGCAGCAGAAAAGGGATACATAAAGTTGATGAATGCATTAAATTTATTGGACACACTTCCTGCTTCAGAAAACTCATCTCAAGATGTAGGTAAAATGATTCAATCATTTTATGATGCAATGAATGATGATTTTAACACCCCTATATTAGTTGCGAATCTTTTTGAAGCCGTTAAGTACATTAACAATATTACGACAGGAAAGGAGCAAATAAAAAAAGAAGATTTGAATCAACTTTCAACAGAAATGAAAGGATTTGTTTTTGATGTATTAGGGCTTAAAAATGAAGAAGAGAACCATGGGAATAACAGATTGGAGAAAATAATGAATTTAGTACTTGATTTGAGGCAAGAGGCAAGAGCAAGAAAAGATTGGGAAACTTCTGATAAAATCAGAGATGGTTTGAAGGATGCCGGCATCATTGTCAAAGACTCAAAAGAAGGAAGTACTTGGGAAGTGAGATAAAAATCTAAATTAAACGATAAACTCTTCCCGGCAGGGCGGAGATGACACCATTCATTTCTAAATCAAATAATTCCTGATTCATTTTGGATACGGGAATTTTTGTTTTCATCACAAGGATATCAAAAGGAGTGTCTTTTTTAGAAAGTAAGCGAATGATTTTTTCTTGTGTTTTGGACAGGGAGTTAAATAATTGTCGTTGGACAAAGTGTTTTTTAGTTTGAGTTTTCCAACCCATGATGTCAAAAAAATCACTACTGTTTTGAATTAAATGAGCTTTTTGTTCTTTGATGATTTTATTGCAGCCTTGAGATGTTTCTTGAAAAACAGAACCGGGGTAAGCAAACACATCACGGTTGTATTCATTTGCTAAAGAAGCAGTGATTAATGAACCTCCTCTTTTTTTGCTTTCTACGACGATAACAGCATCACAGATTCCGGCAACTATTCTATTTCTTTTAGGAAAATTTTCTTTATCAGGCATTGTTCCGGGTAAAAACTCACTAATTAAGCAAACACTATTTTCAATTTTACGTGCAAGTTCGCGATGTATTGCGGGATAAACACGGTCTAGTCCATTTCCAAGTACCGCAATTGTAGGAACCCCCATCTCCAAACAAAACCGATGAACAATAGCATCTATTCCGTGAGCCATTCCACTAACAACAACAATGTTTTTATCTTTAAAAGAAGCAATTAGTTCTTCACAGATTCTTTTTCCGTAAGGTGTTGCATCTCTTGTTCCCACAATAGCAACATATTTTGGAGCACGAAAAGAAGTATCTCCTTTAATAAAAAGTATTGGGGGCGCATCAGGGCAAGACTTTAATTTAGAAGGATAATTTTCATCTTCGATGCACACCCATTTTAACTTTAACCGTTCAATTTCTCGAACATGTTTTACACTCTTTTCTAAAGCGTCTTTCCGGTCACTTTTTTGAAGTACTTGTTTTGAAATTCCTGTTTGTTGATGTAGCTCGGATAGAGATTTTGTAAAGAAGTCTTTTGGCAAAACTCCCGAATCAATAATCGTTTTCATACGGAAATGACCAATTCCTCTTAATAATGTAAAAGCAATATAATAATGTAACTTTGAGTATTTCAAAACGTTGTTTTCTTATTTAATTTAATAAAAATTATCTCTTATAACAATGAGAAAAGGAAATGTTTTAACAGGAATTGTTATTTTTCAGGTGTAAAACAAAAAGTATGAAGATTATCGGAATTATACCGTCAAGATATGCCTCGTCAAGATTTCCCGGCAAACCGTTAATTGATTTGAAAGGAAAAACAATGATTCAAAGAGTTTATGAAGGGGTAAAAAAATCAGATTTATTCTCAGATGTTATTGTAGCAACGGACGATGAGCGAATTTTTAAAGAGGTAGAAAGTTTTGGCGGGAAAGTGATGATGACATCATCTGTACATAGAACGGGAACAGACCGTTGTGGGGAAATCGCTGAAAAAGTGGAAGCCGATGTCATTATTAATATTCAAGGAGATGAGCCGTTGATTGATGTGCGGCAATTGGAAGGATTAGCAAAGGCTTTTGATGACAAAGAGGTGTCCATTGCGACATTGGGAATTACCTGCAACACTAAAGATTTAGCAAATCCAAACCGGATAAAATTAGTAAAAGACAAGCGTAACAAAGCGCTTTATTTTTCCCGAAGTTTTATTCCAAACATCAAGAATGCAAAAAAAGAAGTCGTAGAAAAGTATAACTTTCTTCGTCATATTGGCGTATATGCATATCGAAAACAAACTTTATTAGAATTAGTAACGTTGGAAAAAACATTATTAGAAGAAATAGAATCATTAGAACAACTTCGATGGATGTATCATGGTTATCCGATTCATGTTATAGAAACCTCAATCGAAACACCTAATATTGACACACCGGAAGACGTTCCTGAAGTGTTGAAAATGATGTAATTTTACTTATCTTTGTAGTAATGAGAAAACCCGAAGACATAATAGGAGAATTACTGTTACAAAACAGTTGTGTGATTATTCCAAATTTTGGAGGGTTTATCGCACAACCTGTTCCTTCAAAGATCGATTATGAATCAGGTAAAATGTTTCCACCATCTAAGTCGATTTTGTTTAACAAGCAATTGATCAATAATGATGGATTACTGGCAAATGAATTTGCTAAAGCCAATAATATTAATTTTGATGAGGCAACAGATGCTATTCATCAAATGGTCGAAAGTTGGAATAAAACGCTTGAACAAGGAGGGCGTATTGAGTTGGATAAAGTAGGGATTTTATTCTTCGATGAAGAAAAAAACATTTGCTTTGAACAAGATCGTTTTTTCAATCTTTTATTAGCATCTTTTGGACTTTCACAAGTTAATTTTCTTCCTAAGGAAGATGTGGAAGTTGTGCAGAAAACAATTGAATTTGCTACGACAAAAGAATCAATAAAAGAAGTAGAAAATATAAACATCGAGAAACGAACACAGGAGCCAATTACAATAGAACACCCTGAAGCGGTTAAAAAAGAAAAGAAAACGGCTGTTTGGAAATATGTGGCTGCAGCCTGCTTTTTACCAATAGCTTTTTACACTTTTTGGATTCCACTTAAAACAGATGTACTTGAGTCCGGTGTTTTATCAATAAAAGATTTTAACCCCTTTAGAAGAATAGAGGCAAAATATTCTCCTCCAAAAAGTTTTCCTGTTTTTGAAGTAAAAAAAGAGACCAAAAGGACATTGGAAGAGCAGTTAGAAGTACTTCCAAAAGATGTAGAAACCTATTCTTATGAATATAGCCCTGAATTATATTTTAATGTTACGCTTCCTGTAACAAATAAAGAACGAAACAAAGGAAGCAAGTTAGAAGAAGCTTCTGTAGATAAAGAAGTTTTAGCTGTAAACCCCGATGCAATGAATTTGATTTTGGGTTGTTTTTCAGTAAAAGAAAATGCAGAAAATTTAGTAAAGAAACTCCGAGAACATGGATTTTCGGCCCGAATTTTGGGAAAAGCAAAAGGACTATATCGAGTTTCAGCAGGAGAAGCTTTTTCCTTAGAGGAAATAAATAAACTTCGTAAACAAGCTGAGATACTAGGGTATAAAGGGTGGATTTTAAAATAAAAAATAAAAAGATGTTAAAACAAATTTTGACGATTGCACTAGCATTTATGTTAGTAGGACAATCATTTTCACAGGTAACGAATGCAAAAGAAAGTAAATATAAATTTGAGAAAATAGCACATTTAGATGCAACTCCTGTAGAGAGTCAAGGTAGAGCGGGAACTTGTTGGAGTTTTTCTTCGATTTCATTTTTTGAGTCGGAATTAATGCGTTTAGGACAAGAAAATCCTCCGTTTCTTTCTGAAATGTATATTGTTCGAAAAGCATACGAAGCCAAAGCTGAAAAATATATTCGAATGGATGGAAAAATCAATTTTGGACAGGGAGGAGCCTTTCATGACATTCCATATGTCATTAAACGATATGGAATTGTCCCTTTAGATGTTTATCAAGGATTAAATTACGGAATGAAAAAGCATAATCACAATGAACTTTACAATGTGCTTTTTGGCATTGTTGAAGGAGTGAAAAAAACATCTCCGCCATTAACCTCTTCATGGAAAAAAGCGTATGCATCCGCTTTAGATGCTTACTTAGGAGAAGATGTTAAAGAATTTGAATTTGAAGGGAAAAAGTATACACCAAAATCATATGCAAAGTCAATTGGTTTGGAAATGGATGATTATGTTTCACTGACTTCATTTTTACATTTCCCTGAAAACAGTGAATGTATGCTTGCTATTCCGGATAACTGGGCATGGGGGAAAAGTTATAATGTGAGTTTAGATGATTTAGTAAGAGTTACAAAAGAAGCGTTAAAGAATGGCTACACTGTTGCTTGGGGGGCAGATGTTTCTGAAAAAGGGTTTAGTTTTAAGAATGGAATAGCGATTGCACCAAAAGACCCGTCAACGATTCAGATGAAAGGAGAGGATAATAAACACTTTTCAGATGGTGGAGCGGATAGAATCTCAAATGCTTTTTTAGAACCGGTTGAAGAGATTGAAGTCACACCTGAATTACGACAAGAAGGGTATGAAAATAAAACCACGACAGACGACCATGGGATGCATATCGTTGGATTATACAAGGATCAGACAGGAAAATATTTCTTTTTAGTAAAGAATTCTTGGGGAACGGGAAATTATCCTGAAGGATACCTATATGTTTCTGAGAACTATTTTAAGTGGAAAACAATAAACATCTATCTTCATAAAGAAGGAGTACCTAAAGATTTAAGAAAGAAATTAGGTTTATAGTTCTATTTAAAACGAGAGAATAAATCGTCGATTTCTTTTTCTTCTCTTTTTGTAGGGAATCTAGCGTGAAAAAATATTTGTTCACTCCCTAATTTATTGACGTATTCTATTAGAAAACGATCATTTGGGAGCAATGTAATGTTAAAACTGCGGACTTTTCCCGCATGATATTCTCTTCCTCTTACATAAAAATGGATTTGTTTTTGATGGTTTTCATCTTCTTTTACTTTTAACCCGTCTAAATCACCGTAAAGTTGAAAAGTTTTTACTTTTCCGCCAATTCTTCTAAAAGAAGCGTTAAGTAACACGGTACCTTTGTGAATAATTAAGAAATTAACACGGTTGTCATTATTGACCCAAACATATGGGGATTTTAATGTGTATGCAGAATCAAGAATGTAGATATTATTGAAGTTTTCAATGGACAATGAATCTTTAGTTGGATTACTTTGTGAAAAGCTAAACCAATGGATTGATATAAAAGAAACGATAAAAAGAAAACGCATCATAGACATATATCCTCTAATTT
>JALWLM010000026.1 GCA_027084145.1 Crocinitomicaceae bacterium
TACGAAAACGTCTTGAATAATCCTCTATCGCTGAAGCAAAAAGTGGATTACTAAGTGATTCTTTGGCCTCGTCAACACCAATCACCATTGGTGTTTTATCGTCAAGAAAAGCTTCCCCTCCAACTCTCTGCAAGAAAGCGAGTGTTACAACAGGTAGCAATTCTTTTTTGTTTTGTATTATATCTTCGAGCTCTAAAACGAAAAAATCATTATCAAAATTGATATTATTTGCACCATTGAAATAAGAGAAATATTTTCCGTCTTCTTTGGAATAGTCACTTAAGGCATATACAGTTTTTGTAAACATCTCTTTAAAGTCTGGAGAAACCTGATCAGCGTGTTCCTGCAAACTCTCTAATGCCTCAGCAACTTCTTTCATTCCGGCACTTCTGCCTTTACGAATAAAAGCGGTCCGTATTGCTTGTTCCACAGCAATAACTATATTTTTTCTATGAAGCTCGTCCTCAACAGTAGAATTTTCTTCTTTTAAATCAACACTTAGTGAGACTCCCGCCATCATACCTATTAAAGGAATAAGGGTTCCATATTCATCTTCATGCGGCAACTCAAACTCTTCATAACGTGACGTAAGGTCATTATACAGTTTCTTTTTTTGTGTTTTTAAATTTGTGAAAAAGTTTAAGCATATCTTATTGTTATCAGTAAATTCCAAATAAACTCCACCATGTGCTTCACATTGTGGCTCATAACTTCTTCCAATATCAACCATTCTAATTTTATATCCCAATCTAAAAGATTGGTTTAAAAAATCATTTATCCAATAAGATTTACCACTTCCCATCGGACCTGTTACGATAAAGTTATAATTAGAATCACTATTTTTTAAAGGCTGAAATTGCATAAATTGACCTGTTGGTCCAACATAGGTATAGTGTGCCTCACCAAAACCCTTAAAATCAGAAAACATTGTCGCAATTTGTGCATTATTTGATTTAAACAGATAATCATGTCTTCTTAAGTTGTCAATTCCGCATTTCATGTATGATAGAGGACAACCGTAGATCAAGCTTTGAAATGAAATCATTGAATATGTTTCAGGACGCAACTTCCACATCCCTTCAATATCTTCAAACCGCTTAATTAGTCTGGCACCAATTTTTTCAGATTCGTCCGGTGTACTTGTGAATGTTGTTATTTGAAACATTGTATCAATAGGTACTTCACCTAACTTGCTAACATAGTATACAGTGTCTTCTGCCTCTATTCTTTTATCACGGATATGAGGATATTTTTTTTCTATATTTCCCGGAAGTGCCGTTAATTGTCCAATATTGTGTTGCGCTTTTTCTTTTATCTTTTTTGCATTGTTTTTTACATTTGAAAATACAATGGAAAGAGACATTACAAAAGAGCAAGGGATAGCCGATTGTATATCGTCATTAAAAGGAGAGAGAAATGCTGATTGAAAATCCAAGGGATTTAATTCTTCTGGAAATAAATCAGTAGTATACGTTTGGGCAATTTTGCTTTTGCCAAGTTTAAAATAGGACCTATCTTCTGAAAGTTGAACATTAGCACCTTTGGCAATTTGCATGTTCATCTTTCTATGTTTATCAGATTTGGCTTGAGTGTGTATATTATCTGGATTCCATATCTCTTTAAGTATCTCCAAAAATTCTTCGGGCGGCATACACACTGGATGTATTTTTTCTAAAGAACCGCCGATTTCGTTAGTCATAGTTACCATATCTGCAATTTTCACATCACTAGGAAATAAAATTGAAATAATATTATTAAAATTTCTCAGCCTGATAT
>JALWLM010000027.1 GCA_027084145.1 Crocinitomicaceae bacterium
ACCATAGGTAAAGCGGATATTTTAACGGAAGGAACAGATGTGACTATTGTTGCTTGCGGGCATTTAGTGTGGCAATCTGTATTAGCAGCGAGAGAATTAGAGAAAGAAGGAGTGTCGGTTGAAATTATTAATATGCATACGATTAAACCTTTAGATGAAAACGCCGTCTTAAAGTCAGTACAAAAGACAAGATGTATTGTTACCGCTGAAGAACATATGAAAAACGGAGGATTGGGAGAGTCAATATCACGTTTATTGGCGGAAAAAAATCCGATTCCTTTAGAGATGGTTGCGGTGGATGATAAGTTTGGTCAAAGTGGAAAGCCGGATGAATTATTGGCAGCATATCAATTGGATGCACCAAGTATTATTCGAGCGGTAAAAAGAGTAATGCAACGAAAAAAATAAACAAATGGAAACAAATCACCTTGAAAATGAAATTTTAGAAAAATGGAAACAAGGTGGTGAACATTTAGAAACAGCTTTTCGAAAATTGGTTTCTTTTTACGGTCCTAAATTATATGTGCAAATTAAAAAGAATGTAGGAACTTCCGGTGTGGATGATGTCTTGCAAGAAGTCTTTTTAAAAGTTTATCAAAACCTATCGAAATTCAGAGGTGAAGCAAAACTTTCTTCATGGTTATATAGAATAGCACATAATGAATCGATGAATTATTTAAAAAAAAATCATCGAAACGCTCAAAAATTATCAGATGTAATTGTAGAAGTTATTGCAGAAGGGGATTTTTATTCACCGGAAGAGATTTCATCATTATTAAAACAAGCAATTTCAAAATTACCGGAAAAACAATCTTTTGTTTTTTGTTTAAGATATTTTGAAGAAAAAAGTTTTTCGGAAATTTCGCAGATAACAGGAACAAGTGTAGGAGCTTTAAAATCAAGTTATCACCTAGCAAGAAAAAAAATTGAAGAATTTTTACGATCTCAATTAAACTATTGATAGCATTAAAAGTCATAATAACAAATGAAACAGGAAAAAGACATATTGGATTTTTTGATACCTAAAAAAGTAGATTCTATTCCGGACGGAGTTTACTTTGAAAAGTTGGCCAACGAGGTGATTCAAAAAAAACAAAAAAGCAAAAGGTTTTATTTAAAACCCATTCTTGTTTCAGGAATTGCAGCGTCGATTATTTTCGGAGTATTTTATTTCTCTAATCAAATTAAAAATAAAGAGATAGACGTATCTCATTTGAACAACAAGGAAATTTACGCTTATTTGAATGAAAATATAGATGTTGTGGAAGAACAAGTAATCCTTACGGAAATTTTGTCTGAAGATTTTTCAAGTGTAGAATCAACAAATGAAAAAGATAAAATCACACTGGATGAATTAACAGATGAAGAAGTAATGAATTATCTGGAAGAAAATGATATCGAAGAATTATTAACAGTTAAAAAATGAAAAGATGAAAAAAGTAGTAAAGTTTATAGGTGTATTGATGCTAAGTATGATGATTCCTGTTTTGGGATTCTCTCAACAAGAAGCAAATAAGAAGACAGTAAAGAAAGAAAGAGTTTTAGCGGCAAAGAAACAATTTTTTAAAGAAAAGCTTCCGCTGAATGATTCGGAATTAGAAAGTTTTTGGGAGGTGTATATGGAAATGAATGAGAAAATCAAGCCTCTTCGAAAAGAAAAAAAAGAAGTCATGAAGTCAATTAAAGAGAATTATGAGACTCTTTCTGATGCTGATGCAAAATCAAAAACAAAACGTATATTTGAAATTGATAGAGAAATTATTGATATAAGATCACTCTATCATGATAAAATAGCAAAGGAAATAGGAGGTAAAAAGGCAGCTAAAATTCCTGTTGTAGAAATGCAGTTTAAAAAGGAATTACTAAAAAAAATAAAAGAAAGGCGTGAACAACATCAGTAAGGATCAAGAGATTTTTTTAACAAAATTAGGTCAGACAACCCCTTCCCCTTATCTCATTGAAATAGAACGAGCTAAGGGGATTTTCATTTATGATAAAAAAGGGAAGGGTTACATGGATATGATTGCCGGAGTGGCAGTGAATAATATTGGACATAATCACCCGAAAGTTGTTGATGCATTAAAAGAACAGATTGACAGGCATTTACATGTTATGGTTTATGGAGAATATGTACAAGAAGCTCAAAACCGTTTAGCTGAGAAGTTAATTGCTTTACTACCGGAGTCTTTAGATATGCTTTATCCTGTTAATTCAGGTACGGAAGCGAATGAGGCCGCTATTAAATTAGTCAAACGAGTAACAGGAAGAACGAAAATGATTTCTTTTAAAGGATCTTATCATGGTAGCACGAATGGTTCTTTAAGTATTTCGGGAAACGAGACTAAAAAAAGAGCGTTCCGACCACTTCTTCCGGATATTGAATTTATAGAGTTAAATAATTTATCTGATTTAGAACGAATCACAGAAGATGTTGCAGGAGTTTTCTTAGAAACAATACAAGGAGATGCCGGTGTGAGAATACCATCAAAAGAATTTATGAAAGCATTACGAGAGCGATGTACCAAAACCGGAGCGCTTTTAGTTTTAGATGAGATACAATGTGGCTTAGGGCGAACGGCAAAAATGTTTGCATTTGAACATTTTGATATTGTTCCCGATGTATTAACCTTAGGGAAAGCTTTAGGAGGAGGAATGCCTGTTGGAGCATTAGTATCTTCAAAAAAATATTTAAGAGAATTTACTTACAATCCGATGCTTGGACACATTACTACTTTTGGAGGTCATCCGGTGGTTTGTGCTGCTGCTTCAGCTTGTTTAGAGGTTCTTTCGTCTGAAATAGATTTTGATGAGGTAGAAAGGATTGGATCGATTTTAGAAAAAGAATTAACTTCTGTTGATCAAATTAAAGAAATTAGAAGGATAGGAATGATGTATGCTTTTGATATGGATTCTTCCGAGCGTGTAGAAAGAGTTGTTAAAAAATGTTTGGAAAGAGGTTTAATAGCATTTTGGTTTTTATCACATCCTTATAGTTTTAGAATTTCTCCCCCAATCAATATCTCTGAAAATGAAATAATAAATGCTGCAAGCATAATAAAAGGAGCAATAATGGATTCATAATTTTATTTTGTACTAAAAAAAAAACTATTGGTCGAATTATTTGATGAAAAATAGAATAAAGTGTTTATCTTAGCGTTATAAAATTAATTCTTACTTTTAGTGTTAGTAATGTAAGAGTTTTTTTCATAAGTAGTAGTTTAGGTTAGGTTAGGTAGCAAGAGGAATTAACGCCCGTTAGTTCCTCTTTGCGTTTTTTAGAAACCCTATCTCCGTATGATACTTTTAGTTTCTATTTAAACGTTTCTGTTTTTTTATTTAGTTCGAGTTAATTTTATTATTTTAGTCGCAAAGAATGATTCAATGACTTCAACAATCAATAAAAGAGGAGTAGCTTCTAGTTATATTTCTACAATTGTAGGGATTTCACTGGTGTTGTTTATGATTGGAATTGTACTTGGAGGTTACTTAGGGTTGGAAGAAATTCAGAAACAAGCAAAAGAAACTTTACAGGGAGATATGTTTTTTGTTCCGGAAATGGGAACAGCAGATATCAAACAAGTTGAACAAGAAATCAAAACTTGGCCATACTTTAAAGAAGTGTTTTTTGTATCACCGGAAAGAGCGATTCAAGAGTTTACCGGAGAAAATCAAGATGCGGATAATATTTTAGAAATATTTGATGGAGAAAATCCACTTCCTCCTACAATCAGTTTTCGTCCCAGATCTGATTATGCGACATTAGAAGGGATGACGATGATTAGAGATACATTACAAAGCGTTTATGGTAAACAGTTAGAGGAAGTAAGTTTTGATGAATCAGCAGTTAAAAGCGTTAATTTAGGGTTTAAGCAATTTGTCTTTATTTTTGGAGCGGTAGCTACTTTACTCATTTTAGTTGCTTTTGCTTTAATTAACAATACGATTCGTTTAGCACTTTATTCAAAACGTTTTTCAATTAAAACAATGCAGTTAGTAGGAGCAACATCCGGTTATATTCGAAGACCTTTTTTGCTTCAGGCATTAGGAATGGGGATTTTAAGCGGACTGATTGCTTCAGCACTATTGTTCGGATTGTTTTATGCCTTAAATAATATGATTACAGCTATTCATCTGGAAATAGATCTTAAATTATTTTCTATACTTGTAGGAACTTTATTGATCATAGGTGTTTTGATAACACTTGCATCTACTTGGTTTGCACTCAATAAGTATTTACGGATGAAATTAGATGATTTATATTAAATAAAATTGAGATGACAGAAAAATCTTCAAATAATTCAAAAGAACCTTTTTCTTTTCCTAAAGAAAATTATAAGCTATTAATTATAGGTTTATTAATTAATGTATTCGGTTATTTTTTAATGATTGGAGGAGCAAATGAAGATCCGAATACATTTAACGCAGATGAAATGTTTAGTGACCGAAGAATTACCATAGCTCCGATGCTTATTGTTTTAGGTTTTGGGTTGATTCTATATTCTATTATGCGTAAGCCAAAGTCATAAAAAATGACCTTATTAGAAGCGATTATCCTGGGGATTGTTCAAGGATTGACAGAGTTTTTACCGGTTTCCAGCTCGGGACATTTAGAATTAGTTAAAGCTCTACAAGGTCAAGAAATATCTGGTGAACAAAGCCTCTTTATGACCGTGGTTCTTCATTTTGCTACAGCTTTGGCTACGGTGATTGTTTTTAGAAAAGAGGTGATGCAAATATTTAAGGGGTTACTTCAATTTAAAAACAATGAATCTTTTTGGTTTTCAGTTAAAATTATTTTATCAATGTTCCCTGCAGCTTTTGTAGGTTTGTTCTTTGAAGATTGGTTGGATCAATTTTTCAGCGGGAATATTTTCTTCATTGGTTTGATGTTAATTTTAACAGGTTTGCTGTTATTGTTGGCAGACAGAGCAAAAAACACCAGTAAAAATGTGTCAATCAAAGACGCTATTTTAATAGGTATTGCACAAGCTATCGCTATTTTGCCCGGTATATCAAGGTCAGGAGCAACAATTGGCACTTCTGTTTTATTAGGTATTGATAGAGAAAAAGCAGCACGTTTTTCTTTCTTAATGGTGGTTCCTCTAATTTTCGGAAAAATAGCCAAGGATTTGATGAGTGATGAATTTACATCATCCGGAATATCAATAGATGTATTGTCATCAGGATTTGTTGCTGCCTTAATTACAGGTATTTTGGCTTGTACTTGGATGATTTCTTTAGTTAAAAAGAGTAAGCTTTCCTATTTTTCTTATTATTGTTTTCTTGTAGGAGCAGTAGCTATCATTTGGTCTATTTCCTAATTTATGATGTTAAAAGAATTTGCCTCAGGTAGTACAATTGTTGTAGATAAACCGTTTAAATGGACATCTTTTGATGTTGTCAAAAAACTTCGATGGGTTATCAAAACGAAATTAGGCGTTAAAAAACTTAAAGTAGGACATGCAGGAACTTTAGATCCTCTGGCAACAGGTGTATTGGTGATTTGTATAGGAAAACATACCAAGTTGATAGAAGGGTTAATGTCTCAAGAAAAAGTATATACCGGAACCATCTTGCTTGGAAAAACAACACCTTCTTATGATTTGGAAACAGCATATGATGACGAATACCCTATTTCACATATAACAGAAGATATGCTAGAAGAAGTGGCGAATAGTTTTTTGGGCGAACAATTACAAACGCCACCTATTTTTTCTGCGAAGAAAATAGATGGAAAACGTGCTTATCAATTAGCGAGAGAAGGAGAAGAACCCAAAATGAAACAAAATAAAATTATCATTTCATCTTTTGAAATTAATGCAGAAGATTTCCCTGAAATAAAATTTAAAATCACTTGTAGTAAAGGTACTTATATCCGTTCTATTGCACATGACTTTGGAAAAAGACTGGATTCAGGAGCGACATTGATTGAACTTCGAAGAATAAAATCAGGCGATTTTTCGATAGAAGATGCTAAAACAGTAGAAGATTGGATAGAGGAAGTGGAAAAAATGGAATAAAAATCCTGTATTAAAATAATACAGGATTTTGCACTTATCAATAGTAGCAGGAAAGTGTATTTATCATTGAATAGGAATAATTTGTCCTGAGTATTCAGACGGTTCTCCCGGCATAGGATTTTGAATATGAACCTTCCATAAATACACCTCTCCGGCTGGCACTTGTTTTCCCGTTTCTTTATTAATACCTGTCCAAGGATTATTGGCATCTGAAGATTCAAAAATAATTTGTCCCGTTTTCGGGTCAATGATAATTAAGTTGAAATCCACATCTCTTTGTGTCAATGCAAAAGGCATGAATGTTCTATTTCGAGGATCAATATCATTAGGAATAAATGAATTTACAGCCATCAGATTATAGTCCTCTTCAATATGGAGTTTTTGGATGGTAGAAGAACTACATCCATTATAATCTGTTGTTGTAAGCTGAATGGTGTAATCTCCTTTTTTAAAGAAAGTTGGTTTTATTTGTTTGCCATAAAATTTTCGATCGTTGATGACCCATGTATTTTCTCCATTAAAATCGGATGTGATTTCTCTGATAGGAAGTCCTTTTTCAAATTTGATATCATGATTTATGTAAAAATGAGCATCAGGTAAATGGTGTACGGTGAATCGTTTTCTTTCTTTACCGTTTTTAGTAGATAAAATATATTCTCCGGGAGTATCTAATTGAAGTTGAACTGTCGTTTTTTTAGGGATAATAATTTCTTTATTTGGAGCGTATAAGATTAAATCTTCCGTGTTTTCATTTTTAATTTCTAATTCTTCTCCTTGACATAACGCTTCTATTTCGGGTAACGTAATTGAATAGTCGTCATTATTATTGTCGATTGTTTGCTCACCTTGATGACTCTCATTATTCACTACATCATTTTTTAAAGGAGAAATAGGCATGTGTAATTGAGTTTCTTCTTCTTCTTTGTTACCATCTTCTTTGTTGTATTCAGATAGATCAGATAGATTGTTAGCAGGAAGTTTATTTTCATTATACGTAGATTCTGTGATGTTATCAACAGGTTGATCTATTTTATTCTTTGATGAATCCATGTGATGTTCACTTCCTGTTCTTTCGGAATTAGGATTTGTCGTTTTTTTAGGAGTTACTTTTTCTTGTTCAATCTCCATTTTTACAACAGGAGCTTTTTCTTTATTGAAAAGGAAAGTACCGGCAAGAATAACAGAAGCAATAATTGCTGCTCCAATCATGTATTTTGTTAAAAGTGATGGACTTGCAGGCATTGTCTGATCCAGTCGTGTTTTTTGTTCTTTCCACGCTTTTTCGGAATAAGGCATTTCGTGTTGTTTGAAAAGCTTTTTAAAATGCTTATCCATTAAATCGTTACTCATTTCTCTTTTTATTTTTTGTCAATATTTTTTTCAAGTTGTTCTTTGCTTTAGAAAGATTTGATTTAGAAGTTCCTTCACTGATTCCTAACATTTCTGCAATTTCTTTATGAGAATAATCTTCTATCACATAAAGGTTAAAAACCATTCTATATTTAGGTGAAAGTTGTTGAATTGCTTTTAAGGCTTCTTGAACTTTCATTTCCTGATAAAGTTTTTCCTCATCAATTTCAATTTTATTCTCTCCGGCAAGTTTAAAATCTTCATCTTTTTTCGATAAAATCGGATTTTTTTTATTTTTTCTGATTTTATCAATTGCCGTATTAACCATGATTCGTCGAATCCATGCTCCTAAAGAACTTTTATAGTTAAATCTTTCTAAATTTTCAAAGACCTTGATGAACCCTTCTTGCACTACATCTTCAGCACTATCTTTATCATTTGTATATCGCATGCAAACACTCAGCATTTTTCCGTAATACAAACGGAAAAGTTCTTCTTGTGAACGACGTTTATTTTTTAAACATCCTTCGATGACCTGTTTGATGTGCTCTTTATTCTCCACTTCATTTCGGTTTTAAAACGCCAATAGTCTTATAGGGTTGCTTTGATATTTTTGAAATATTGGTCATAAGAAGCACTGTAAGTAACAAAATTAGCAGAAAGACTTGGCCATTGGTTTCTATAATTTAATGCAAAACGAGGACAACCGTGAGAACCGGCAA
>JALWLM010000028.1 GCA_027084145.1 Crocinitomicaceae bacterium
TTTACATCACTAAAAATAGCAACACGTTGTGTTTCATATAACGAGAGTAATTGGCCAGCCGCACAAATTGCACATTTGGTTTTTGCCAACGCTTAACGCCAAACACAAAAAACCAAAAGAGCAATTTTTTGCCAACGCTCAAAAAATGATGAAAAAGAATGATAAAAATAAATATTGTCTTTTCAACAAAAAGTGAAAATAACACATATAACATAGTTGAAAGTATATCTAAATCAAACTCTTTTGAAAAGAATAAAAATTATTCTTTATCCATATTAATATTAGATAAAACAGCTGAACAAAACATCGCAAAAAAATTAGAACAATTTGCATTAGATATTAAGGTTGTTAACATTGATGAAATTCAACGGTTAGAAAAGAAATATCTTAACTTTTTTACAGAGGCTAATTGCACAATGTCTATTGACAGTATACAAAGAACAAGAATACAACAACAAGTATATATCATTGATAATTATGAACAATTTAATGGTGGTGTTATTTGGCAAGTAGATGATGATATGCTTTTTGGAAGAAGTAAGTTTACAGGAAATTTGCATACAGTGGATTATTCAGTAAATTATTTTTCAAAATTGGTAGATGTTTACTTGCAAAATAAAAATATTGATGCGATTATTTCACCATCAACCTATGTTCCACCGGTTCCTTCATTGCTTTACTGTGAAAGCCAATTAAAATCATACTTCAAAGGAACTTTCAAACCGGAAAACAAAATTATTACAGCAGATGAATACCACGACTACTATAATCAAAATAATCTCAACAATTATTACAACATATTTTTATCTGACACCAAGGATAAAAATGAGATTGTAAAAAATATTCTTGCAGGAAAACCGACTTCTAAAATCTCTTGGAACAATAACATTAATGACCAGATAAAATTTACTAAATCAAAACTTTTTAGAGGCGGTAATTTTATTGTTTTTAACCCTGAAATATTTTATGTTCCGCATTTAGGTTTTTCTGAAAACAATACCATTCCGGCTAGACGGAGTGATATGATACACGCTCATTTATTATCCGAAATGGATTTTCAGATCATAGATGTTTCTTATTTTAGTTTGGTTCACAACCGTGATTTCAGTAATACATCAATTGATAAAAGTGCTGAAAAATATTTTTCAGATATGATAGGTGCATTGCTCGTTTCGTATTTATATAAAGGTCAAAATGAATTTAATAAACGTATAGAGTTTTATCATAAACACATTAAAAATATTCTGAATTTATTATACGAAAACGTAAATATAGATGAATTTAAAACAGAAATAGACAGACTAACGGAATTAGATATTCAAATCAATTCATTTGACAAAGAACACTTTATCAGTGAATTTGAAAAATTTAAACAAACACAAGAACAATTAAAAATAAAATTATGCAAATTGGTGTCATAGGTTCTAACAGTAGTCAATGTTCAAAAGACTTGTATGATTTTGCCTACAATCTTGGGGTCCTTTTAGGAAAAAAAGGAAACACAATTCTTAATGGTGGTATGCAAGGAATTATGGAAGCCGTTTCAAAAGGTGTAAAAGATAGTGGTAATGCGGAAAGTCTCGTTGTAGGTATTCTACCATTTGAAACCGCTCAAAATGCAAACGGATATTTAGATATAAAAATCCCGACAGGAATAGGATATGCCAGAAATTCCATTTTAGTTTTATCATCAGATATTCTAATAGCCTTGGGAGGAGGTGCGGGAACTTTAAATGAGATAAGTTACGCTTGGCAATATGGAAAAAAAGTTTATTGTTATACAGGAGTTGAAGGTTGGAGCAAAAAACTTGCAGGACAAAATTTAGACAGCAGAAATGATAATCTTTTAATCGGATTTAACTCATTAGAACAAATAGAAAAACTACTTTGCCAATGAGAACAACTATTGCTATATATGGTCCCAAAGATATTGGTAAAGAAATTTCTAATGTCCACGATCATAATATTTGCATTATGAAAGATGGCGTTGTCAAACAATATTTGCATTTAGAAAGGTATTCAAGAAAAAAATTCGATAATCGATTAGATTATTATCTTGAAGAATTGTTTGAAAATGGTGTGCTCGAAATTGAAGATGATTTTGATATAGTTTTTGTAAATTCTTTGGTAAGCAATGCTTTTCAATCAAAAAATGGATTATTAAAATTTGAATCAGCTAAAATTTTTCCCACTCCCCCACAACTTGTTTCAGATTGTTACGCTCTACTTGGTTTGGGTAATTATAAAGTTGTAGATGCATATATGTTAAGTCACGAATTGGCTCACATCTATACAAATACAATTCATTATGGAGAGATAAAAGAAAATAGTTTATTAATTCATTATGACGGAGGAGCAAGTGTAAGTAATTTTTCCGCTTTTCATCTGTTAAATGGAGAAGTTAAACACCTTGAAAATCACTGGGATTTTTTGCCATTTTCAAGTTTTTTCAATAACAATATTCTATGTTCAATACTTCTTGAAAATCATCACTTTAATACAAACCAAGAGTTGAGTAAATATAATGGAAGCCTTTCGTTAGCCGGAAAATTAATGGGATATTCATCTTACGGCAAATATTCATTGAAGATTGAACAGTGGTTGATTCAAAACAACTATTTCAATAGAAATCACTTGAATATCAATGAATTTTTAAAAGATTTAAACGGTTATTTTAATGTTGATGTCAAAAGTATTGATAATAAAGCACAGATTTTTAAAGATATAATAGCTACTCTACACCATATTTTTGAAAGAACTTTCATTGAAAAAATTAAAGAATTAAAAGAAAAAACAAAAGCTGATTATTTATATTATTCCGGCGGTTCTGCTCTTAATATTAAGTTAAATTCCAAGTTATTAGACCTTAAATTGTTCAAAGATATTTTCATTCCGCCTGCTTGCGGCGATAGCGGTTTATCCCTTGGAGCAGCAGCCTTTGTCGAAAATATAAAACATAATAAAATAAAAAAACATTCACCATATCTGAATAATATATATTCGGATATTGACGAATGGTCTTTTGATGAAAAATTGATAGATGAAGCAGTAAATTTCATATTGCAAGGAAAAATAATCGGGTTAGCTTACGGCAATGCAGAAGCCGGTCCACGAGCTTTGGGACATAGGAGCATATTGGGTAGGCCTGATAATACCGAATTAAGCAAATATGTCAGTCAAACAATAAAAAACAGAGAATGGTATAGACCTATTGCACCGGTTATGTTAAAGGAAGTTGCCGAAATGGTTACCGGAAAGAATATTCATCATCTTGGTAAGTATATGTTGTTAGAACTTGATATTTTACCACAATATAAAAATCAACTGGAAGGTGTTATTCATATAGATGGAACAAGTAGAATTCAAATTATCGAAACCATTGATGATAACCAGTTTTTATACAAATTATTAAAAACACTTTTTGAAAAACATAATATTTTAGGATTAATCAACACATCATTTAATAGAAGCGGAGAACCAATTGTGCATACTTATAAAGATGCAATCACTTCTGCTTCCAATATGAATTTAGATGCCGTTATTATTAATGGAGAAATTATTACCAAATATGAATAATATTTTAATGTTTCATAGAATTATGCCTAAATCAATGATTGATATTGATGATGCCTATTTTATTAGAGGAACATTAATTTCACAAGAACGTCTTGAAAATATTATTCAATCTTATTTACAAGACGGTTTTTCGTTTAAAACTATTTCTGAAATAGATAATTCAGATAAACAAATTGCATTGACGTTTGATGACGGTTATCTGGACAATTATTTATACGTCAAGCCTTTGCTGGAAAAACACAACATTAAAGCTACCTTTTATCCGGTTATCGGTTATTGTAAAGAACAACGTGTAGCACCATTAGACCAATATTATCATTACGTGAACGAAAATGTTACGAAACAGAATAAAAACTTTTGGATTACGGGTGAAAGAAAACGTTATTTTTTGAGCCTTAATACAAGGCAACAAAAAAAATATGTAAAAAAACTGAACAGCAAAAGTCCTGTAAAAGTATCATATATGACTGAACAACAATTGTTGGAGTTATATCATTTGGGAAATGAAATAGGAGGACATTCTTATTATCACGATATTTATACAAACTTATCCGAAAATGAAATAATAAAAGATGTTGCTAAAACACTCAATTCTTTTACTCAATTAGGCATAAAAATAACTTCTTATGCATATACAGACGGACAATATGATTTGAAAACAATTAACATTCTAAAAAACAACAATATAAAAAGTGCTTGTGCCATTAAGTCATTGAATATTACCAATAATTACGATTTTGAAATTGAAAGAAAATTTGTTACGGAAAATGAAATTATCTAATGCTGAAATACAAAAGTTTTTAGATACTATTGGGGTTAAGAATAGTCAAAATGATCATTCTTTGGCTTTTTTAAATCAAATAATATTAAATGCCGGACAATATATGCCTTGGCAGAATATTTCAATGATTGAGAACGGTTTAGGACACATACCTGTTTTTGAAGAGATTAAAAACAATATGCTTTCCGGCAAAGGTGGCATTTGTATGGAAGTAAACAGATTTATGTTTTATTTTCTTAATAAAGTCGGTTACAAAATACAGTATATTTTGTGTGGTAGAAAAAATCAAGAAAAAAAACATATAGCATTGGTTGTATCAATTGATGATACAAAATATTTTGTTGATTTTGGTGATGCACAACCTTATTTTGAAGCAATAGAACTAAAACACAACAATACGCTTGTAAGAAACAAAATTTCATATCGTATCCTTAAAAAAGACAACGACTATGAAATACATAAAAGAGAAAGTGGCACCGATTGGTATATTCTTTATCAATTCAATTTACACAAATACAACGAAAAAGATTTTGAACCTTTGATTGAAAAATATTACAATGATATTTTTTATGGTCCATTTTGGAAATCAGTTCGGTTTGCATACTACCCCGATAAAAAATTACGAGCAATTAAAGGTACAACCGTTTATTATGAAAATAATCAAGGGGATATCATAATACATAAACATTCAACTATTGATGACTTTAAAAATACTTTAAATCAATATTTTAGTCCGGAATTAAGACACAGTTTTCAATTTGTCAAAGCATTTGAAAAATTAAATGAGATAAATATTTATGAACGTTTCGGGTTGACAATTACAGAAAAAGAGTTGCAGTTGTTTTTAAACAAAATTGATATTACTAAACCTGAAATTTCACTTGATTTCATCAATAAATTTATTGTTAAGGTATTAAACAAAATACCTTTTCAAAATTATATGATGATAGAAAGAGGTTTCGGTCATATTCCCGTTGAAAAAGATATTAAAGAAGATATGTTATCCTTAAACGGAGGCACTTGTGCTACAATGAATACTTTTTTAGGTGCCGTTTTGTATAAATTAGGTTTCAACGTTTGTTTAATCAACGGCACAATGATGAAGCCAAATGATCATATCTCCATACTACTTCGTTACAATGAGCAATTTTATGTAATGGATATGGGAGACGGACAACCGTATTTTGAAGCATTTCCAATAAAAAATAAAATTTACAAACATCCTTTTAGAACATATCGAACCGTAGTCGAAAACAATAATATTAGAATAGATTTTTGGATAAAAGAAAAATGGTCAACAGATTGCACATTACACCTTGTGCCAAAAACTTATAAGCAAGTATATAAAACACTTGAAAATCATTATACCCATAAAGAATTTGGTCCGTTTTGGAAAGGTGTCCGGTTTGCGATATATCCCAATAAAGAAATAATTGCATTACGTGACAAAACTCTTACCCTGCAAAAGGGTAACGTAATAGAAAAAAAATCTATAAAAGACAGAACTCATTTATCCGAGATATTATCAAAATATCTACCCGATTTTAAAACACAAATTATTAACTGTTATATTAAAACTAAATTATTATGATTAGCAAAAGTGATTTTGATTTTTACAAAGAAAACGGCTATTTAGTTATACAAAACTTTTTAGACGACAAAAAAGTTGATAAACTAAAAGCAAACTATGATGATTTGAGAAAAAAATTGGCTGAACGTACTTCAATTAAATATTCGGATTATCATAAAGAAATTTCACAAATACGTGATATTTGGAAATATGATGAAGATTTCAAAAAACTAATTTTAGAAGGAGAAATTGCAAAAACCGCACCTTTATTTTTTGAAGATAAAAGTTGCAGACTATTGCACGACCACATCATTAACAAACCATTAGGTAATAACGGAACTGTTCCCTGGCACCAAGATTACACATATTGGCCAACAGATAATCCTAACGGATTATCATTTTGGTTGCCTCTTTCTGATTTAGATAAAAACGCAGGTGTTTTGGAAGTAGTTCCCAAATCACATCTTTGGGGAGAAGAAAAACCGGTTGATTTTATCAATGACACAAAAGATTTTTCAAATTATGATGTAAAATACCTTGAAGTAAAAAAAGGAGATATTGTTATTTTAGATGCACTTACTTGGCATAGAACATCCGAAAATATTTCAATTGAGGAAAGAATAGCTTATATTTCTTTATGGATACCTGCAAATTCACGATATGCACCTAAACATGCAAGTTGGCATCCGGTCAATGACAATATTACGGTTAAAGAAAACGAAATACTAAATGATGATTGGTTTCCTGTAATCGGTAAAGGAAAAACAAACGGACCTGAGCATACTTACCTTGATAATTCTGAAACCGAAACTATGCAAAAAATTACTATGTATAATGCTTCCAAAAAAGCACGTAATTTTCTACAAAAACACTTGGACATTAACACTGATGTTTGGACATTTCTTTACAATGAAACAAATAGAGAAAAAGCAGTTAACCGGTTGATAGAAAAATTTAATCTAAACGATAATGTGTCAGATGAATTAAATGAAGTTTTACTATCTATGTCAATCAATGGTTTAGCCTATCAAAACCATAAAGCTCGCAATGTTTATAATAAATCATACGTTAAATTTAAAAACATATTTAAAGATGAAATTTAATAAGGAAGAATATCTAAAAGATTTAGCATATCTAATCAAAAAAAATGCTATTCCCGACAACAAAGAGGGATTGAAGAAAAATATCGATTTCATAATGGACCGATTGAAAAAACTCGATTTTACAGTTACTCAAATAGGAGATAACGCAGACGAGCCTATTTTATATGCTGTTCGTAAAGCTAAAAACAGTAATGGAAAAATAGGACTTTATGCTCATTATGATGTAGAACTTACCAATAAAGATAAATGGTTGACTAATCCTGTTGAATTAGAACAAGTGGAAGATAGATTATTCGGTAGAGGTATTGCAGACAATCTAGGCATTTGGCTTTTAAGAATGTATGCGATAGAAGAACTAAAAGATGAAAATCTACCTGAAATACATTGGTTATTTCAAGGTCAAGAAGAAATTGGTTCACTACTTGCTCATAAAGAATTTCCCAAAATGAAATTACCGGAAATGGATGTATGGTTTGAAGAAACCGGTTACTTTGATTTAGGTAGTTCAAGACAAAGATTTTTAACTTTAAATGAAGACGAAAAACTCTCAAAAGCCAAAGAAATTGCAACGGAAGAGTTACAAGAAATCGGGTTTACTTCATATACAGAAAATAGAGGTTTGACAAAATTTGATAAATGTCCCTTTTTAACCCATATTTTGAACGAACAACCGTATTTTGCAATTGGACCAAATGACGAATATTCAAAAATACATCAACCAAATGAAAGTTTATCCTTACCTCTAATTGAATTATCGTTTAAGCAATTTAAGGAAATAATAAGATATTATGCAGAATAAAATCCAGCACACAAAGCCATACACATTGCCAAGTCGCTCAATGCCAACCGCACAAGCCAAAACTTGTCAATAAGTATGTCTTTGCCAACGCTCAAACCGAATGTAAAAAATACGAAACACAACAAAATGTATAAGTAATGGCGAGAAAGTGCAAACCTCAAAGTTTGTGCTTTTTTTGTATATTTGTGCTAACTGAAAGGTAAGTGTATTTTTAGTCGCCACTACTTATACATAGACCGTTGTGGTG
>JALWLM010000029.1 GCA_027084145.1 Crocinitomicaceae bacterium
GTGTTCGTATATAAAAAGAAGACCCCAAAATTATAAATGAATATCTTCCCCATTTTTCACCTCCTTCAGCACTTTCTAAAAGAATGTTGAATTGACCTTTATCCTTCACTTTAAAGAAGAGAGATAGGGGGGTGTCGGTATCTACGAGCAACTCCGTATAGAGCGGAATTACACCGAAATCCTTAGATAAAGCCCTGAACTCTTCTCTGGACAAATTCAATTGCATAGAGTTAAATTTTACAGAGGGAGTGCTATAATAAGGTGATAAAAATGAATAAATTCTTTCAATGGTTTAACGAACGCCCTCAAACGGAGAAAGTTGGATTAATAGTGTTGGTACTTATTGGAATAGCATTTTTAGCTAATCAGGTTTACAATCAAAAGAAAGAGATAGAAAAGTTAGAGAAAGAGCTTAGGGATATTCAAAATTTACAAGCATATTACTACGAAAAGAGAAGACTGCAGAAAAAACTTGAAAAACTTAAAAATGTGGTTTCTTTTCAGGAGCTAAAATATGAAGAAATATACAATTTGGCGCATAAATTCGATATAACTATACTCGAACTTCAAAGAATGCAAGCTAAAAAATTTATAGTGAACTTAAGCGGTAAAGGAATAATATTATCCTCGAGAACAAATCAGCAAAGAGGTAGGGTGGAGAATAAGCAAAAAAAACAACCAAGGGGACGAACTATTTCTGTTGAACCAATCAATTTAAAACTTTTAGGATATAAAAGTAGAGTGGAGGATTTCTTGCATAACTTAATTAAAGACAGACTCGTTGCCGTAGGTGGAATTTACGCAGGATGTATAGATTTGTCTGCACTGCAGGGAAGTAAAGCTCCACCTCTTCTTTGTGATTCAGGTAGTTCTCAGAATTGGCTCTGTTCTTTACCAAATGAGCAACCAAAGTATCAGCTTACACTGCTTTTACTAAAGGTGGGGGAGTGAAATGAAAGGAAAAGTAGTACTCCTGATATTTTTACTGCTTATATCAATTCTTGGAGCGGAGGAAAAACTACCAATAAAGCCAATTCGTCAAGGAGCAGGAGAAGGCATAAAACGATTTGGGTACTTAGAGATTTATAGACATGGTCGTGTAGAAAAATTCCAGATAGCAGAATATCTTGAAGATTTAGGTTACATTAATAAAAAATCAATATCCGTTTTTATAACAAAGCTTGAAGAATTGGAATCTCAAAGATCCTACAAAAATTACACAATATTAAAAGCAAATTTTCAAAATTTATCTTTAGGAACTGTTCTCTATTCCTTAGCTAAATTAACAGAAAAAAACGTTATATTTGGTAAAGAATTATGGAAGGAAAGATCCAAGAAAGTAAGCGCCGCAGAAGTAAAAATTTACACAATTCAGAGTGGGGAAACACAACAACTGAGAGATGAAGGCAGACAGACCTCTCAAAGCGCCTCTCCTACAGAAGAACTTACTCAAACGGAATCTTCAAATGCTCAAACGAATAAGCAGGAAAATGTTAATAAACAACTGAGAAAGTCTGCAGAATTAGTTGAAACCTATTCCATACCTACTTATCTTTTACAACCAGTCAATTTAATAATTGAAAGACCAATCCATGCCTATACACTCTTTAAGAATATCCTTAGGGAATATGAACTTATTGCTATAAAATTGTCCCGAAATTTATTGAAAGTAAGCATTAAATCTACGATAGAGTTTTATTTAGACACAGACAAAAAAGAAGTAATATCAAATTTTATAAATCAATTAAAAAAATATGTATCTCCTGC
>JALWLM010000030.1 GCA_027084145.1 Crocinitomicaceae bacterium
CTTTTTTGCTTTTGAGTGGATTTCATCAGCTAACGCATATAAAGAAGCAACCACATGTTTACAAACAGGGCCATGGTCATAAGGGCAATTACAATCCCATTCAATAATTTCATCCTTATCAAGCTTAATCACCACCGAATAATCCTGATTGCCCTCAACCAAAGAAGCCCATGTGCCAAATTTCATATCTTGTAAATGGGTGACAGCATTGTCCAAAAAATAATCGTATCCACGACTGAGGATGGTTGAGTCTATTTTGTCATCAAAGTTGTTTAAGTTCATTTTTTTATTCTAGGTATTTTTTAAGAATGGCTTCTTTTTGTTGGGGGATTTGAGCAATACTATTTTCAAGTAAAGTTATTTCTTCTTCAATTTTTTTAATTTTTGAAATGATTTTTTCTTGTTCAAGCAGTGACGGAAGTGGAATTTTAATACTATTCAGATTCTTCTGATTTAATTTAGGCTGTGCTTGACCAGTAATAAATTCGGAAATATCAGATTGATTAATAAATAACTCCACTAATTTATGTGTTGTCTTGTTTTTGAATTTCAAAATATGTGCATGATTATTAACCCATATTTTTCCACTTGCTGTGAAAGCTATAGGATACACCCTTGATTTTAAATTTGCGCCATCTTCAGATATGAGTAAAACAGTATCATCTAATAGGTAGCTTGATACATAATCTACAATACCAGATGCTCCATAATAAGGATATTTCCCCTTTTGTCTATCGCCCCTTGTAACAGGTTTTCTGTGACTGTCTAAATTTTGAGATATTTTGTCCAGTGTAACTTTCTCATTTTTCCCAAGGTCATTAATTATACTTTCTATTGCTAATTTAAACTGCTTAATTACTTTGGATGCTTTTTGCTCTTGTTTTTCTAAAAGTTCAATTTCAGAAACTATTTTTTCTTGGATGTCTTTTGGAGGCAGAGGGATTTGAAAATTTTTGATTTTTTCAGCATTCAAGTTTGGTTGGGTGACTGTCATACTATGAAATTCTACTTGATTCCAATACATTTCAGTTTTGGTGAAATTGAATAAATATTGTGCTAATACCATCTTTTTATTAGCTGTTAATCGAATCAAATAAGATGCAAAAATCATTTGTTCATATATATCTGAATTATAAATGGCAGATTTTCCTACACTACCGCTTCTTGCTATGACAATATCATTGTTTTTTAATAAAAATTGCTTCTTTGTTTCTTCACTTGGGTTGATAAATACTGCTTGTTGGATAGGTTTAATTGTTCCATTATCTTTTAAATCTGTAATTCTTAAATATCTAATTTTTCCGTTACTTGTAGCTTTATCCGTAAAGCCGTATTGAGTTTGTGCAATTTGACCAAGACGAATGATTTTATACTTACTTTTAATCTTTACTTTTTTTTTAACAGACAGAGAAATGGTTTTTTCGAAATCTACCCGATCAAAAGTCAGTGCATCAACCAAATTTTGGTAGCTGATGTTTTCTTTTAATTCTTCTGAAATAGTTAAATCAAACTGCCCTGCAAAGGCTTGGTAGATATAGGTACTGGCTTTTACTGGGTTTTTAAAAGTGTTGGCATCGTATAACTGGGTACAGTCATCAATGCTTTTACTTCTTTGGGTGGGGTGAATGCCTTCGCTGCCTCTGCGTTTGCTGAACTCATAACCTAAAAACTGTTTTTCTTTTTTCTTATCACCCGTTTTTACCAAAACAATTTTTTGCGGAAGTGCCAAGATAAAGTAAAGAATCTTGTCTTGTTCTATGGCTA
>JALWLM010000031.1:0-5701 GCA_027084145.1 Crocinitomicaceae bacterium
GTGCTACATTTGATGCCTTGGAAAATTTGAGGGATGAAAAAATTGTTAAACTTACTAAGTTTGAAGCTGCTTATGAACAAGCGGAATCTGATGCAAATACAAATCTAAATCACAAGTTTATCGTTGAACGTGCTGTTGTTGCCGATAAGAAAGATAAACCTAAGAGATTAATCATTATGATTGTAACAATGATAGGAGCTGTTATCTTCACTGTTTTTGCTTTACTTATTTCTCAAAGAATAAAAGAATTGAAAGAAGCTAATTAATGCAATTCCTAAAAAAAAATACAGGAATACTTCTGGCTTTTTTGGTTTATCTTGCCATCTCTCTTTTTCTTATTTGGAAGCATCAAGAAGTTCTAGTCCTCTTCCCTATTGGTTTACTTCTTATTTACTTTACTATTTTCCATACGGAAGAAACATTAATAACACTTGGTTTATTAACACCTTTATCGATAAATATTGAAGAATACACAGAAAGCTTCGGGCTTTTTATACCTACCGAACCTATCTTATTCGGTATGATGCTTCTATTTTTATGGATTCAGCTGACTAAAAAGAATCTTATTCCGATAGAAGCGAAAAGACATCCTATTATTATCTCTGTATCATTTTATCTGATATGGATACTTATAACCTCGATTACAAGTACGGATATTATTGTTTCAATTAAGTTTTTAGTCGCAAAACTGTGGTTTATTATACCAATTCTGTTTTTTGGGATAAAAATTTACAGTAAGCCTAAAAATATTAAAACTTTTATTTGGCTTTATCTCATCGGGATATCAATTGTCATTCTTTACACCTTAGCTCATCACTCCATGTATAGCTTTGGCGAAAAAGAAGGACACTGGGTCATGTGGCCGTTTTATAAAGATCATACCATCTACGGAATGGCAATTGCTTTAGCTGTTCCTCTGGTTTTCGGGCTGCTTTTTTCTAAAGAACATCAACTTCTTACTAAAGCAATTATTTTAACGATGGCTATCATTATTATAACAGGACTCTATTTTTCTTATACAAGAGCCGCTTGGTTAAGTGTTGTTGGTGCGATTGGAGTATGGATTTTAATACGACTCCGTATTAAATTTAGTATTCTTCTAACCACGAGTATTTTTATTATTGGGACGATTTTCATTTTTTGGGATAATATACAAATGGAATTAGCCAGGAATAATGCGGAACACACAACGGAAAACTTTAATGAAAAACTTCAAAGTGCTACAAACATAACCACAGATGCTTCTAACTTAGAACGTATCAATCGATGGGCTTGTGCCTATGATATGTTTTTAGAACGCCCCGTATTTGGTTTTGGACCCGGACGCTATGCTTTTGAATACGCTAGATTTCAACGCCCTGAAAATTTAACAATCATATCCACTAATTTTGGGGACCTGGGCAATGCTCATAGTGAATTTCTAGGAGCTTTATCTGAGATGGGGCTGATCGGAATGCTTTCCTTTATTGCTATTGTTGCCTCAATATTTTATACCGGTATTCATTTATTTTTAAAATGGCCTTCTCTGAAAGAAGAAGACAAGGAAATAAGGACACTTATTCTGGCAATGATTTTATCCCTTGTTACTTACTTTACACATGGCTTTCTTAATAATTATTTAGATACTGACAAAGCATCCATCCCTATATGGACATTTTGCGCTACTTTTATCGGCCTTGAAATTATGTTAAAACAACAAACGAAAAACGAATTTAATGCTTCATCAAACGCATTATAGCTCTTCCTTTTTCTCCCGAAAAAACCAGAATATAACATCCGGAAGATAAATTTGATAGATTTATTTCCTCTTTCCAATTCAAAGAAATTGTCTTTAACACTTCTCCTGACAAGCTCATAACAGAAACCTGCTCAAATACGGCATCTTTATCTTCTATAACAAAAGATGCTGAAAAAGGATTTGGATATACACGAATACTTTTTAAAAGTATCTCTTCTTCAATCCCTGCGATATCACTTAAATTATGTACTACGGCAATATCTGGAAATGCTCCATTATTCCCGGTTTCCATAATGTAGGCATCATTTACACCTTGTTGAATCCCCCTTGTGTATCCGACTAAAGCGACATGATTATCACTCGTTGTAATAATCTCATTTGCCATTTCTTCTCCAAAATGAGCTATCACATTTCCTTCCATCCATATAAAATTAGATGTAAAACGATTTAGAGTAATATCATTACCTCCACCTTGCGCTGTATATTGATCTTCTGTTTTTGTAATTACAAAAAACTCATTCGTTCCATCTTGCATTTTAACAATACCTAGATGTTCATGATTACCTTGTTGCTCATAAACAAAGCCTGCATAGCCATTCCCTTGATTATCAAAAACACAAGTAAAATCATCAATACCATTTGAAACCAATCTCTTAGCTCCTCCTACCCCCCTAAAATCAGTACTTATTCCATCTACTGACAATTGATTAATCCAAGCTTCACCAATTTCATCAAATACTTTTTCCCAAACCACCGTTCCATCATCATAAAATTTCATCGCCCAAGGTTTTGTCATCAACGAGTCTTGATGGAAATAACCTCCGGATGCAATAAAAGTAGTATCATTTACTTTCAAAACATCGTAGGCTATATCTGTTCCTTGCTGTCCTATTTGTTTTGTCCAAAGCGTATCTCCATTGCTTTTCGTTCGAACAATATAAATATCAATATCATCATTGGGATTGGAGCTTGTCTCTCCTACCATTACAACACCCGAATCCTTTGTTAATGAGGCATCATGAACACGTTCCCATCCTGCTTCTCCATAAGCTTTTTCCCAAATCAAATTCCCTGAAGTATCTGTTTTTACAAGATAAAAATCAAAACCTCCGTTTCCTATTGATGTGGTATAGCCTGCAATATAATAGCAAGTATCGGGTATATACATCACTCTTCGACCAAGTTCAAAACCGGAACCTCCGTATGCTTTTGACCATTGTTTTATCCCTAAATGATTACCTCTTACTAAAAAAGCCTGTGCATCTCCGGTATAAAAACTACTAGATGTCCCTGTAATTGCAAAAGTCCCGTCGGGAAATTCATAAAGTCCCTCTGCTCTATCCGAACCAGCATCTGTCAGATAAGTAAACCATTGAGCACTTCCCAACAAAGGAAGAAACATCATTCCAATAATTATCAATCTCAAATTTGCCATCTTAACTTTATAAATAATGATTGTCCTTTTCCTTTTTTAGAAATCAATCCAAATATATTTTCCGAAGCAATCCCTATATCATAATTTCCAAACTTCATTGACGAATAAATTCCTGTTCTAAATTTACCAAAACCACCGTAAGATCCATTGATTCCAAAGCGGATTTTAGAATTTAAACGGTAATCTGCTCCTAAATACACAAAAGGTCCATAATCCAAATTAGGCATTAATCGAATTCCGAAAAAAGATTGTAATTTTTGAGTACTATGCTCATCTACAATCTTTCCTACATCAATATATCCGGGTAAAACTATCCATTGTTCTTTCAATCCGGAATGAATACCCAAGGTGTCTAAAATCGCAATCGAATCTGCAGAAGAAAAAAGAGAATTTTCTCCTACAAGTTGGTTGAATTCTAACCCTGTGAATATAATTGTAGAATCAAAAGAATAATTTTTTTGCTTTTCATATAAGTAAGCCGCACCAATATTTCTTGCTTGAACTCGAACAAAAGCTTCTTTTTCTTTTCCAAAAAGAATTGGTATATAAAAATCGAAGTCTACTCCTATTCCTATTCCTTGATTTATATTGTTATTGTTTGGCAAACTAACGGTTCCTAACATCTCAACCGCCAAAGTATCTCCATTTGAATCTTGATAAATATTTAATCCGCTAAGGTTTAGGTTTGTATGGTTTTGAATATTATAAACATTCAATGTTACATTTGATTTTGATTTTTTATCAATAATACCAAAACCTAGTTTTTGATAATTTGTGTAAGAAAAATTGATGTTTGATGCTTCTAGTATCTCCCCTTTATATCTGTCATTCCCATACATCATCAACCCAAAAAAATCTTTTGAATAAACTCCACCTGCAAAAATACTATTCTCTGCTTTCAATACATATCCCCATTTCTCTTTTAGGATATTCGAGGAATAATTCGCATAAGTTAAATTCACACTCCCTAAGACTCCTACTCTATTACTTCTACTATGCTCCTCCAAAGAAGCGTCTTTAATTTCCGTTGTAATGTATCCTCCTCTAATAAATTTAGAAGTCAACTCTTTTTGCAAAGATGTTGAGTTAAAAGCACCTCCTCCCTGTAGCGTTATTTCATGTTTTCTTTCCAAAGTATCATAATAATCAGGAAAAAATTGTGCATACATTGAAAAGGTAAAGAAAACCCCTACCAAACCCAAAGTTATTTTTTTTACCTTACCCATGTTTTTATTGATAATTTTCAATCTTTAGGTTTGCTTTTAACTTTATCCCTAAAAATGCTCCTACCGGAATTTGTTGAGAAACCGACTGTCCCGTGTTAGCATCCGGTGTATTAAAAGTTGTTGTCACCACAATATAACTTACAGCAGGTAAATCTTTTGCTATTTGTTCCGTAACTTCAAATAAAACATTTGATTCAGCAACTTGAAGCCCTGAAGAGGTCATACTCCCTTCTTGTCCCGATTTAATATTTGATGTTCCTTGTATGGTATGCAGCAATATTTTATTTTTATTTAGTAATTTCAATTCTACATCTGCAGAAAAAGGAAAAGCATTACTTGTCTCCAATAAAAGTACACCACTTTTAAACTTTCCAAAAGTATTCGAGCTGGAAAAGTCAATATCCATTGTATCTGATAATTTTAAATCCGTAGCTTTAATTTGAATAGGGAAATTAAGTTCCATAAAAGCTTTCACCTCACTTGTCGAAAAAATTTCGTCATTTCCTCCCGAAACATTTCCCCAAGGGTTTATTTGAAATAAATAACCGACTTCATAATCATAACCTAAATTTTCGACAAACTGCTCAATATTGCTATTTGAAGCATTGAAAGTCACTATTTTTTCATACGGTGTGAGATTATCCCAAGTTCCTGTTGCAGGATTTAATGTAAACAAAGGACCTACATTATCACCTGATAAATCCACTGTAATTCCTTGTGCATTTGTATTCGAAGCCATTAAAAGACCTCCTCTTGCGGTTACTTTCACACCATTTGATAAACCGAATTTCATATTTAACCCTGTAATATCAATTGCTCCACCTTGAAGATTTCTTAGCATATCAATTCTGACTTTCATTGTATCTTGAAAGTCAATTTTTCCGAAATAACCTTTTGCATAACCTGCTTTAATATCTTGAAAAGTAACATCTACTTCTGTAATAAGACTTGGTGAAATTTGAATGCTTGGCCCATTGGGATCCGTTATCGCCGTAACCGTTGTTACCATGTAATTAGTCTCATCTCCTGCTGCTCCAGTTAAATCAATATGATAACCGGACAAATCTATTTGTACCGTTTTTTCTCCTTTGACTCCTCCTTGCTCTTTTTCTACTTCTACTTGTTCTGAAAAAGAAGTTCCGTTTTTTGTTACTCCGGGCAATGTTACTGTTAAAATGATATTTGTCGGTAATGGATTTTTAATTTTAATCTTAATCTTACCTTCTCTAATTCCAACATGTTTTAATTGTACATCTCCAAAATTAAATTCATTTTGATCCGTTGAATTGGCAAACATAAATC
>JALWLM010000031.1:5711-8730 GCA_027084145.1 Crocinitomicaceae bacterium
CGGAATGAATGGTAGTGTCCGGAACTTTAATGAACTCTAATAAGTTCATTTCTATTTCATGTCTCAATTTTAAATCATAAAAACTTCCTGCTTCAATAAGTATAGAATCTTCTACTAACTTATCTAGAGCAAGTGTATCATTAATTAAAGGAGCACTCCATTGGGTTTCCCAGATTGTTTTTTCCTTTTTACAAGAACTCCATAAAATGAGTCCCAGTAAGATTAAAATCAACTTATTCATACTCTAATATACGCTTTTTTAAAATAAAAGTTGTCTTATGCTCTTTCAATAATCGTTGCATATCCTTGTCCTACACCAATACACATTGTTACTAAGGCATAACGTTTGCCTGTTTTTTGCAACTCTATTGCTGCGGTATGAAGTATTCTAGCTCCTGTTACTCCTAACGGATGACCAATGGCTATTGCCCCTCCATTCGGGTTAATCCGCTCATCATTATCCGCTAACCCCATTTCTCTTGTGCAAGCTAATACTTGTGCTGCAAAAGCTTCATTTAACTCTAAAATATCCATTTGATCGAGTGTCAAACCTGTTCTTTCCAATACTTTTTTAGAAGCATAAACCGGTCCTATTCCCATAATTCTCGGTTCTACCCCTGCAATTGCCGCTCCTACAATCCTTGCTAATGGTTTCATGTTGTATTTTTTAACCGCTTGCTCCGAAGCGACAAGTAAAGCCGCTGCCCCATCATTTAATCCGGATGAATTTCCTGCTGTTACCGTTCCATCTTTTTTAAATGCCGGTCTCAATTTTTGTAAAACTTCAAAAGTTGTTGCCGGTTTAATAAACTCATCTTTATCAAAGATAATAGGATCTTTTTTTCGTTGTGGAATACTTACAGGTATAATTTCTTCTGCCAATCGACCGGATGCTTGTGCTTTACTTGCTTTTTTTTGGGACCAAGCAGCAAAACGATCTTGTGCTTCTCTTTCTATACCATATTTTTCCACTAAATTTTCAGCCGTCATCCCCATCCCATCTGTTCCATACAATTCTTCCATTTTAGGATTGATAAACCTCCAACCGAACGAAGAATCAAACATTTGAGCATCTCTTCCAAAAGGCTTGGAAACTTTAGAGATTACCCAAGGCCCTCTAGTCATGTTTTCTACACCTCCCGATATATAAATATCCCCTGCCCCATCCTTAATTGCTCTTGCTGCATTTATTGTAGAGGCCATACCTGATGCACAAAGTCTATTGACCGTCTCTCCTCCAATTGTTAACGGCAACCCGGACAACAATCCGGACATTCTAGCAACATTACGATTATCTTCTCCTGCTTGGTTTGCACAACCTAAAATAATATCTTCTATCTCATTAGGATCAACTTGCGCATTTCTATTCATTAACTCCTTGATTACTAATGCACCCAGATCGTCTACTCTCACAGTAGACAACGATCCTGTAAAATTCCCTATTGGAGTTCTTATCCCATCTACAATAAAAACGTCTTTTGACATAACTTTTTATAATTAATTGTTCCAAAATGCTAATATACCACTTTTATTATTGTTGAAAAGTTGTTACTCTATTTTCGGTTCAAAAATTGTATATTGTGTCCCCGTGAATTTAAAATTATTAATTAACAAAAGCTAAAACCAATGAAACTAAACATCGTTATTGCTTTGTCTTTATTGACATTTTTGTCTTATGGACAAGTAGAAGACCTCACACCTGAAGAGCAGGCATACCGTGATTCTATTACTGCACTAAACCTGGAAAATGAAGCTATAGCAAATAGTCAAGAAGCTTACAACAAAGGAATTCAATTTTTTTCTCAAGAAAAATATCAACAAGCCATTGCTGAATTTTCCAAATCAATTCAATTTGATCCAAAATTTACGGCAGCTTATTATAATAAAGGAGTTGCGGAAAATGAATCTCAAAAATATAAGCAAGCTATTAAAACATTATCAAAGCTTATTGAGATGAAACCTGATTATTCTAAAGCTTATTTTCAAAGAGGAAGAGCATATCAAGGTTTAAACGATTACTTAAAAGCGGAGGAAGATTATGAAAAATCAATCCAATTGGACCCTAAAAACCCTAAAGCGTATTACAATTATGGAACCTTGCGTTTTTTACAAAAAGACTATGACGGTGCCATCAAATATTTCTCAAAAACAATCAACTTGGACAACAATATGATTCAAGCATATAATGATAGGGGTTCATCTTACAGAATGAAAGGTGAATACAGTAAAGCTTTAGCTGATTACGAAACTGTTGTTAGAAAAAATCCTAATCTTGCTTTTGTTTTAAACAATATCGGCTCAACGAAACTCAAAATGAAAGATTACGCAGGAGCCTTAGCTGCTTTTAACAGAGCTATATCTATTGATAATCAATTTCATTTAGCTTATAACAATCGAGGGGTTACGCTAATGCGTCAAAAAAGATTAGATGATGCCGAAAGAGACTTTAAAAAAGCTCTGGAAATTGAACCGGATTACTCTGCTGCCGCATCCAATTTAAGTGGGCTTTACTTCCAACGAAAAGAATACAAAAAAGCAGAAAAATATGCCAGCAATGCTATCCGTATGAATAAAGAAAATGGTTCTGCTTACGCTAATAGAGGAATGGCTAGAGAAATGCTTAGAAATCTGGAAGGAGCTTGTGAAGATTGGCATAAGGCAAAAGAACTTGGAGTTGAAGCAGGCAAAAACTACTATGTAGGAAACTGCGCTCAATAAAAAATTGATTCAAATAACAGAAAAAATACAAAATGATGAAATATATAGCACTTATTGTTTTCGCTTTAATCACTTTAAATCTAAACGCACAAAATGTAGAGTTTAAAGCATCTAACTTTAAAGACAAAAAAGAAGCTTACAAAAAAGCCGTTGAAGCAATAAAAAAAGGAAATGAATAAAAAGAAATAAATAACAAAAAATATGAATTAAACAATCAAGTTTAAAATGAAATTGAAAAAAAATTTAGTATTGGCGAAAAAATTGTATTTGAAAAAAACGATAAAATGCTTGGTGTTAATAA
>JALWLM010000031.1:8740-28068 GCA_027084145.1 Crocinitomicaceae bacterium
TTTGAACTTGGAAACCAAGCCATATTTTTAGTAAAAAATCCGGGATTAAATTATGAATTGGCTTTAAAAAATTATTTAATTGCACAAGAATTAAACCCGAATAATGGAGAATTAAATTATAAAATCGGGGTATGTTACCTCAATTCTCCTTATGCTAACAAAGGAATCAAATACATTTATAAAGCTAAAAAATTGGATCCTAAAGCTGATCCTTTTTTAGATTTCTATTATGGTAGAGCATTACAATTAGACAATAAATTTAATGAGGCCATTAAAGCTTATGACGCTTTTGTTGCGAATTATAAAAAGGCAGATAATTTCACCAAATTTGTCAGCAAATATAAGCGAGAATGCAAACTAGCCCGAGGGAGTGTTCAAAACCCTATTCGTGCTTGGGTAGATAACATTTCTGAACTCAATACAAAATATAACGACTATGCACCATCTATTTCTACAGATGGAAGCGAGATTATTTTTACTTCCGACCGTCCCAATGGTCACGACCCGAATGAAGCAGGAAGTTACGATAAAGATATCTACTCATCTTCTTTTGATGGAAAAAAATGGCGTTCACCAAAACAAATTAAAGGAGGAGTTAACACTCCTGAAGATGATATTTCCAATAATTTAAGCTACGATGGTACAAAATTATTACTTCATCGTGATGTTGATGGGAAAACAGATATTTTTGAAAGTACACTACATGGACTTAACTGGAGTGATCCTGTCAAAATGCCTTATCAAATTTCTTCAAAAAACGCGAATGAAGTTTATGCTGCCTATAGTGAAGACGGATGGAGTATTTATTTCTCAAGAGATAATGATAATCGCTCAAATGGTTTTGAAGTCATGTACAGTAGTATGCAAAGTAAAATCAAGAAAAATTATATGGCCGCACAAATGATTTCTTCGGTAAACAGTAAATTTAATGACGGTCCTGTTTACATTACACTTGATGGAAAGACAATGTATATTGCCTCACAAGGGGAAGGCTCTATTGGTGGGTATGACATCTTTGTATCACACCGCGGACAAGGAGGAAGTTGGACAAAACCTAAAAATCTCGGTTACCCCGTCAATACTCCTTACGACGATTTTTTCTTTGCTACAACAGCGAATGGAAAGTTTGCATATATTTCATCTAACAGAGCCGGAGGAAAAGGAGGTTACGATTTATACAAAGTTACTTTCTTAGGAGAAGAAAAAACTCCTGTCTTTATGACTGAAGACTATTTACTTGCTTCGATTGTACACCCTATCACCGATAATTCGATTGAAGAAAAAGTAAAGGTTAACAAAAAAACATTTACGGTCTTTAAAGGTAAGACCATTGATGCCATTACCAAAAAACCGGTAGAAGCAAAAATTGAAATCACAGACAATGCTACGGGTAAAGTCATTCAAACATTTACAACCAACAGTGCTACAGGTAAGTTTATTATTACACTCGCTTCCGGTAAAAATTACGGTATTGCCGTAAAAGCAGACGGATACCTTTTCCATTCTGAGAACTTTGATATTCCTATGGGAAGTGCAGACAACCTTGTTAACAAAATCATTGAACTGAAAAATATTGCGGTTGGAAGTAAAATTCAACTTCGAAATATCTTTTTTGATGTAGGAAAAGCAACTTTAAGACCTGAATCCAATACCGAATTGGATCGCCTTGTAAAACTCATGAAAGACGTTCCTAGCTTAAAAATTCAAATTTCAGGACACACTGATAATACAGGTTCTGCAAAATTAAATGAAAAATTATCTCAAGACAGAGCACAAGCGGTAGTCAATTATCTTAAATCCAAAGGGATTTCAGCCAATAGAATGACGGCTAAAGGTTATGGCGCATCAAAACCAATTGCTTCCAATAAAACCGCTGAAGGAAGACAACAAAACAGAAGAACTGAGTTTGAAATCATAGCCAACTAATAAGAATGTGAACCCAATTAAAAGGGCAGTTTAAAACTGCCCTTTTTTATGAATGAAAATTAAATTTTTAATTATTTTCAAATAAGCACTTGTAAATCAATAATAGAAGGACTTAAAATAAATAGTCCCAAACAACATTATTGTAATGATATTTATTCTTTAAGAAGTTAAAAGATTAATTTGCCATTTCACTCATGAATTTAATTCGCATTATGCGTAATTCCTCTTCAGTATAGTCTCCTTCAAATTCATCATAAGCTTCTTGCAAATCATCTGTTTCAGATTCTAAGAAATATTCGTAAATCTCTTCTTGGCATTCTTCATCAAGAATTTCATTAATATAATAGTCAATATTAATTCGCATTCCCGAAGCAACAATTTTCTCAATATCTTCAATAATTTCCTCTAATGTTCTTCCTTGATGTTTGGCTATATCTTCCAAAGGTAGTTTTCGATCGATATTTTGTATTAATTGAATTTTTAATCCCGACTTATTAACCACCGATTTCATTACAACAAAGTCCTGCGGACGCTCAATATTATTCTCTTCAACATACTGTTTAATCAATTCTACAAAAGGTGCTCCGTAACGTGTTGCTTTTCCTGTTCCGACACCTTGTATATTGGTCAATTCCTCTAATGTTATCGGATACTGAAAACACATATCTTTTAAAGACGGCTCTTGAAATACGACAAAAGGAGGAATATTTTTTTCTTTTGAGATTCTTTTTCTTAAATCCAAAAGCTGCTGATAAAGTACATCATCAATAACGCCTCCATCTTTATTATTCATAACAACAGCTTCATCATCAACGTCAAAATTGTGTTCTTTTAATAAATAGAATGATGTCGGATTTTTCAAAAATTCTTTTCCTTTTTCAGATAATCTTAATACACCGTAAGATTCGATATTCTTCGTTATCAGTCCTGCCACAAGGGCTTGACGAATCACGGCGTTCCAGAAATTCATATCTTTATCACTACCCGAACCAAAACCTTCCAACCGGTCGTGCTTATAGGCTAATATTTCCGAAGTTTTCTTTCCTGCTAAAAATAAACAATAATGTTTTGCACGCTGTGTTTCTTTTAGTGTTTCAATCGCTTTAAGAAGTTTCAGAACATAATCTTTCCCTTCAAACTTTTCTTTCGGATATTTACAATTATCACACATATCATTACAGTCCTTCTCTTCAAACTCTTCTCCAAAATAATGAAGAATCATTTTTCTTCTACAAACAGACGTTTCTGCATATGAAGCCATTTCGTGTAATAATTGCCTTCCTATTTCTTGTTCGGAAATCGGTTTCCCTTGTAAAAATTTTTCTAACTTTTCAATATCCTTATAGGAATAGAAAGCAATACACTCTCCTTCTCCTCCATCTCTCCCAGCTCTTCCTGTTTCTTGATAATAACTTTCCAAAGACTTTGGAATATCATGATGAATTACAAAACGAACATCCGGTTTGTCTATTCCCATACCAAAAGCAATCGTTGCTACAATGACATCAGCTTCCTCCATTAAAAACATGTCTTGATGTTTAGCTCTTGTAGCGGCATCTAAGCCTGCATGATAAGGCAGTGCATTAATCCCGTTTACTTGTAGTAATTCTGCTAACTCTTCTACCTTTTTCCTACTCAAGCAATACACAATACCACTCTTCCCTTCTTTTGACCGGATGTATTTTATGATTTGTTTTTCAACTTCTTTTTTAGGGTAAATTCGGTAAAATAAATTATCTCTATTAAATGAAGATTTAAACACTGTTGCATCCAGCATATTCAAATTCTTTTGAATATCATGCTGAACCTTTGGTGTTGCTGTTGCGGTTAATGCTATAATCGGAACATTTGTGATTTCTTCAAATATTTCACGCAATCTTCTGTATTCAGGGCGGAAATCATGTCCCCATTCAGAAATACAATGTGCTTCATCAATGGCAAAAAAGGAAATGTCAATTTGCTTTAAAAACTGAATGTTTTCATCTTTTGTTAATGATTCAGGCGCAACATATAAAAGCTTTGTTTTTCCTTCAAGAATATCCCCCTTAACTTTTTTGATTTCTCCTTTATTCAGAGATGAATTTAGAAAATGTGCAACCGCATCATCACTACTTATATGACGAATCGCATCTACTTGATTTTTCATCAATGCAATTAAAGGAGATACAATAATTGCTGTTCCTTCAGAAATAAGTGCCGGAAGTTGATAACACAATGATTTACCACCTCCTGTCGGCATGATAACGAATGTATTTTTTTTGTTCAATACATTTTCTATAATTTTTTCTTGATCCCCTTTAAATTGGTCAAAACCAAAATTTTTCTTTAATGCTGCTTTTAAATCAAATTTTACTGAAACACTCATGTTATTATACTATTATACAATAACTAAAATAATACTTTTTATTGACTTCAAGTATTTTTTTTAAAATATATTTTCTTTCTTATATATAAATCTTTTATCTGTTGTTTTTAGGATTTCTATAGTAGATGAAAAATAACTAATTTTACCGCCCTATGAGTGAAACAAATGAAAACGAATCTTTTTTAAGCCATTTAGAAGAATTAAGATGGCGGTTAGTCCGTATTGCCATTAGTATTATTATTTGTGCTGTTATCTTATGGTTTTTCCAAGAATGGATTATGGAAAACATTTTTCTTTCTATGAAAGAACCTTCTTTTATTTCTTTTCGTTTGCTTTGTGAGTACATGGGGGTATGTATAGAAGAAATCCCGGTTAAAATGCAAAGCATGTCTGTTTCAGGACAATTCTCTTATGCGTTAATGATGAGCATCATGGGAGGAGCTGTTTTATCTTTTCCTTACATCTTTTATCAAATTTGGATGTTCATCAAACCCGGGCTAAAAAAGAATGAAATCAAAGTTACTTCAGGTATTGTATTTTACGTTAGCATTCTTTTTTTCTTAGGAATTTTGTTTGGATACTTTGTTGTTGCCCCTCTTTGTATTCAGTTTTTCGGAACTTTTCAAATTAGTGACCAAATAGAAAATATATTTACTATTAACTCTTACATGAGTACAATATTATCTACGGTATTTTATTCCGGATTATTATTCCTATTGCCTGTTATCGTTTTTATCTTTACAAAACTTGGAATTATTACCTCTGCATTTTTAAAAAAATACCGAAAACATGCGATTGTTGGGATTTTAATTTTATCAGCAATCATCACCCCTCCTGATTTGATTAGTCAAATAGTTGTTAGTATTCCCATTGCTATTCTTTATGAAATAAGTATACTTGTAGCAAAACATGTTGAAAAGAAAACGGAATTGGAACAACTAAATAAAGATTAACTTCGTTATCATTCCAAAATGAAAGACAATTATAGAATGAAGGAAATATTTTTTTTGTTTTTTCTGTTTTCAATTTCTTTGATAAACGCACAAAAAACGCTTGTTGAAGGTATTGTTACAGATGGCGATACAGGGGAACCTCTTCCTTTTGTCTCTGTGCGTTTTAAAGATTCTAAAATCGGTACTTTTACAGACACAAACGGTTACTATATACTTGACACTTATTACGCTACTGATTCTATTGTATTCAGCTTTTCGGGATATCTTAAAGTAACAAAACCCGTCCAATTAGACACCAAACAACGTATTGATGTAGTCTTACCTATTGCTGTATCTGAAATTGAAGAAGTCGTTGTTCGTGCCCCTGATGAATTACCGTCCACCAGATTACACAAAAAAATCATTGCACATAAACGCATCAATAATAAAGAAAAGTTGACAGCTTATCAATACGAAGTCTATAACAAAATCCAATTTGATTTAAGTAATTTGAATGAGAAATTTAAAGAAAACGGTATTGTTAAGCGCCTTGATGTGATTTTAGATTACTTAGAACAAACGGAAGATAGTACACTTCGTCTACCAATGATTCTTTCCGAATCAGTTTCTGATTACTATTATAGAAAAACCCCTAAAAGGAAAAAAGAGGTCGTCAAAGCCACAAGAATTGTTGGTGTTGAAAGTGTTGAACTAAACCAATTCTTGGGAGATATGTATTTAGATGTGAATATTTATGATAACACATTACAGCTTTTTAATAAAAACTTTATTAGTCCCATAGCTAATTATGCCAGAACATTTTATCGATTTTATTTAGAAGATTCTACTTTTATCGATAAATATTGGTGCTATAAGCTTAAGTTTGTCCCTAAAAGAACCGGAGATTTAACTTTTGAAGGAGAAATGTGGGTTCATGATACCACTTATGCTATTAAAGAGATAAAAATGACGATGTCTCCATGGGTAAACATCAACTATGTACAAGGAATGTATTTAGAACATCATTTTGAACAAGTGGAAGATGAAGTCTGGATGATTACACAAGAAAAACTTTTAGTTGATTTAAAATTAACCAAAAAATCAAAATTATATGGAGTTTACGGCAGGAAATTTTCTTCGAGAAAAAAATTTATAATCAACAAACCTTACCCTTTAGAATTCTATAAAACAAAAGACAATGTCATTGTGTTGGATGAAGCTAAAAACCGGTCTGAGAAATATTGGAGTCAAATCAGGCATGTTCCACTGGCAAAACAGGAGGAAAAAATAGAGGAAATGACCGATTCTCTAAAAAACACCCCCTTCTATCGAACATTTAAAAATACTATTTATTTAGCTACTACCGGTTTTTATCCGCTGAATAAATTAGAAATCGGAAGTGCATTTTCTTTATTTAGTTATAATCAATATGAAAATTTTAGGATAGGATTAGCATTAAGAACTTCCAATGATTTTAGTCGAAGAATAGAGCTTGCTGCTAGAGGAGCATACGGTTTTGGAGATAAAAACTTCAAATACGGTGCACAAATAAGATATAATGTTACCCCTAAAAAAAGAGGGATGCTAACCGCTTTCTATAACTACGACTTAGAACAAATTGGTCAAGCCCCAAGTGCAGGGGCTATCGGGTCAACCTTTGGTACTCTCTTAAGAACCGGACCGCTGGACAAGCTAACCTTCGTTGAAAAGATAGGAGTTAACTTAGAAAAAGATGTGAAAAAAGATTTGATTCTCTACGGAGCTTTTGAATGGAAAGAATATACCCCCGTAGGTAAAGCCATCTATCTAAGACCAACAAGTACTCCAAATGTTTATGATACATTAAATCGCATTCAAGCAACCGAGTTAACAGCCCGTATTCGTTGGGCAAAAGATGAAGAATTCATATCCGGAGCTTTTGATAGAAAATCTATACGTACGAAATACCCTATATTGATTTTACAAGGTGTTTTCGGTGTCAAAGAATGGTTAGGAGCAGACTATGAATATCAAAAAGTTGACTTTTTTGTCCAACAAAATGTAGGTATTGGAGTATTTGGCCGTCTCATTTATAATATCAATGTAGGAAAAATATTTGGAACAGCAGCCTACCCGTTTTTAATGGTACACCCGGGAAATCAGTCTTTTTGGTTACAGTCGGATGCTTTCAATAAGATGAACTTCTTTGAGTTCATATCCGATCAATATGTCAATGCCAGCATTGAAAATCATTGGGACGGATTTTTCCTCGATAGAATACCATTCAATAAATATTTAAAATGGAGGCTCGTAACAACTACTAAAGCAGCTTATGGAAGTATATCAAATAAACATCAAGAAGAAATGATTCTACCCGGTTTTGTTAAACAATTTGGGAATACACCTTATGTAGAAACAAGTATAGGTATAGAAAATATCTTCAACTTTTTCCGTGTAGATTTAGTATGGCGATTAACCCATCTTCCTGTCGGTGTAAAAACAACTTCTCGAGAAGCGTTCGGTGTACGTTTCAAATATGTCATCAATTTTTAGCTATGAAACTACAAACAAAATCAATTAAAAAATCATATGGTGGAAAACCAATTGTTAAAGGCGTATCCATTGAAGTCAATCAAGGAGAAATTGTCGGGCTTTTAGGGCCTAATGGTGCGGGTAAAACGACTTCTTTTTACATGATTGTCGGACTCATTAAACCTGATTCCGGAAAGGTTTTTTTAGATCAAACGGAAATTACTGATATGCCTATGTACAAAAGAGCACAAATGGGAATAGGTTACCTGCCTCAAGAAGTTTCTGTCTTTAGAAAATTAAGCGTTGAAGATAATATCATGGCGATTCTTGAGATGACCAAATTGAGTAAGCAAGAACAAGAAGAAAAATTAGAACAACTTATCAGTGAATTCAGTTTAAACCATGTTCGAACCAATTTAGGAAATAGGTTGTCCGGTGGAGAAAAACGGAGAACAGAAATAGCCAGAGCATTGGCCACAAATCCGAAATTCATTCTTTTGGATGAACCATTTGCAGGAGTTGACCCTATTGCAGTAGAAGACATCCAAACTATTGTTTCTAAATTAAAAAATAAAAATATTGGTGTCTTAATCACAGATCATAATGTACAAGAAACATTATCTATAACAGATAGGGCATATCTACTTTTTGAGGGAAGCATCTTAAAATCAGGAACAGCTGAAGAGTTAGCAGCGGATGAACAAGTACGAAAAGTTTATTTAGGACGCAATTTTGAACTTCGCCGAAAATAATTTGCTTATTTTAAAAAAAAGAAATAGATTTACAACCAAGAACTAATTTTTAACTAAACCTATGAAAAAAAGATATTTTATATTTTTATCTGTTTTGTTTTTATTAACTGCTATTAGTGTTTCTTCTTGTAAGAAAAAATGTGATATTGGAACGGAAAACACTTATGAAGGAGATGTGATCTCTGATGCTATAATATATCCCTCATCCGGATATACAGTAAGCGCATATAACACACAATATTTCAATGGTACATTTACACCTGCGGGATATTTTAAAGTTAGTTTTGACGGGGGAATGACTAAAGTAAATGTCGATTGGAGTCAATATAGCATTTTAGCAATTCCTATGACAGTCTCTTGTAAAGCACAATTTCATAGAAAAGTAGAACGCGATGACGCAAATCAAGTGGTTAAATATACTTGTAAGGCCACATATTGTGATGATTGTGAATCCAATGTTTACGTGGAAAACTTCATTCTAGTGCCAAAAATACCTTCAACATATAACATTTTATTTATTCCTGAATATCAAAAAAAGTAAAATTTTAGCGACTTAAACATACCTCCTTCGGGAGGTTTTTTTTTGACTATAAATGAAACGTACAACTATTAATATGGTTATAATTTTAGGACTTATTGCGATAATAAGTGTCCTTGTCATACAAGTATATTGGATCAAAAAAACGAAACAACTTCATCAAAAAACGATTCAAATTCAAAAAAAACAAGATAGTTTAAACATTCTTCATTTTGAGCAAAATGTATTACAAGCACTTCAAAACATCGTAAAGGAAGTTGCTAAAGAACAAAAAGACTCATCTGATTTATTTAACGCAGTAAAACAAATAGATAAAGACCTTTATGTGATAAACATTAATCATGAAATACATCCTTTATACCTCGAAAATATTTTAAAACGAGAATTTTATGAGCAAAATATCAGACAAAACTTTAGTTATGAATTATACAATTGTTTTAATGACTCTATTATTTCAGGGACTCTAATTCACTTTAACCCTAAAAAACAAACATTTGAAAAACAAAATTCTTCTATTGAAAAATTCCCCGATTATCCAAAAGAAGGACATTCTTTCACTGTTTACTTTCCTAATGTTGTTCACGATAACACAACGCAAAACAAACAAGAAAGTAACACTCCTTTCATTTATGTATTTATTATTGTCGCTTTAAGTTTTATCTTTTTCGGATATTCTATCTCTATCATTTTAAAACAAAAAAAGTTATCTGATACCAAAAATGACTTCATTAACAATATGACACATGAGCTAAAAACTCCTATCGCAACGATTGGTTTATCTATTGATATGATTCAAAAAAACATTCAACATCAAGAAAAAACAAAAAAATATAGTGAAATCATAGCAAAAGAAAATAAACGATTGGAAAAACAAGTCGAACGAGTGCTGAACATTGCAAAATTTGACAAAGGAGAAATTGAACTTCAAAAAGAAAAAATTGATATTCATCAACTTCTAAATGAAGTTAAAGAAACTATGGCTCTAAATAGCACTAAAAAAATTGATATTCAATTATCTCTATTAGCAAAACAATATACAATTATTGGAGATCCGATTCATATTTCAAATATATTTCACAATCTTTTAGATAATGCTATTAAATATTCAAAAGATCTTCCTCAAATTGTCATCAAGACATCTTCCAACAACAAAGGTATCTTTATATCTATTCAAGACAATGGTATCGGTATTCCCAAAGAAGATTTAAAACTTATTTTTGAGAAATTTTATAGAGTGCCAACGGGAAATATACATGACATTAAAGGATTTGGAATCGGACTTTATTATGTAAAAAAAATCATCGAAGAGCATCACGGAAAAATAACCGTGAATAGTACTTTAAACAAAGGGACTGTCTTTGAACTTTTTATTCCATTCAAATAAATTAAACACATGAAGAAAAAAACACTATTCTTTTTATTCATTGTTCTGTTACTTTCCTGTAATGAAGATCAAAAAAGAGTATTGAATACTACGTTAACTAATCAAACCAAAATTTACTCTTCTAAGATCACAGAATTATCTGATGAAGAATATCCTGATAATCCGGATATAAGCATTCGCCACAAAAAATATCTTACAACTAAAATGAGTCAAATTGTATTCAAGGAAAAGACGGAAGGTGTTTTTGATATGATCATCATTCCTGAAAACACAAATGACGACACCGTTTTACTTGAAAGAATCAATCTTATGGGATTTATCCCTACCATTCCTTTACATTGTAAAGACGATGAATACTTAAAATTAATTTCTATTGTTAATCAAGAATGGAATAGAAATCAAGTTAGATGGTCGGATGGTGCTTTAGAAAAAAGTACACCTGAAAAATATACCGTTAACGGACTTGAAATAGATCGAATTGATATTGCTCGAAATTGTTTAAATGCTTACCTGTGGGAATTGTTCTTTTATACAAAAGAAAACGGGAAAAATAAAGTTTTCTATCACGGTTGGTTTTCCTTTCCTAAGGAACTTTATCAAAAACTATTTAAAAAACGAAATCATGTTGATTTTAAGGAATACGCCGAATATTTAGAAAATTGGAAAGATCCCGAATCTCAAAAAATCAACCTTAACAAACTAAGAACCATTGTTTCACAAAAAGAAGTCAACTTTATCTATAAAAACAATGAAATGTATCCTTTGAAAGGAGAACGAAAGAAAAAAGAAATGTGCATCATTACTCCAAAAAAATATTCTACAATGAAAGATTTTCAAGTAGATTCTGCAACATTTGCTACTTTTTCACCTCCCGGTTTTTACAATAAAAAACAACCCCGAAAAACACAGTTAGGCCGTTTTGAAAAAATTAAAAAAATTATCTATCGAAAAACAAAACTCAATGACACTATTTGTGATGAAATCGAAATTGTTTTTTCTGATAAACAGAATCGTATGACACACTTCATTTTTGGTGGAATTCATTTCAAAAAACTTCCCAGACTTTCACCTGAAGAATGTAACAAAGGAGCAGCTTTTTCTATGGGAATCTCCAATCATCCTTTCTATGAAAGCATTGAGCAACATGAATCCATATCAACAAAAAACAATCCTTTTTTCTCTGTTTTACTCAATGAAAACGGAAAGTGGCTTGACAGTCACAAGATAGGAATTGATGGTCCCCTACTTCATTTGGATGAAAAAAATCCGAATTTACTTCATCTATGGATACTTTCTTTTGAGCGACATGCGATTATTGGACATTGTATTATCAAGTTAAATGAAAAAAATTCATAGAATCTTTATACCTTTGCATCATTAAAATTAAATTGAATAAGAAAAATATGGGAACAACAGAAAAGTTACCTTACAAAGTAAAAGACATCAGTCTTGCTGAGTGGGGAAGAAAAGAGATAAATCTGGCAGAAGCTGAAATGCCTGGATTAATGTCATTAAGAAAAGAATACGGCGAAAGCAAACCTTTAAAAGGAGCCAGAATTGCAGGGTGTTTACACATGACAATCCAAACAGCAGTACTTATTGAAACATTAGTAGAGTTAGGGGCTGAAGTTACGTGGTCATCTTGTAATATATTTTCAACGCAAGATCATGCCGCAGCAGCAATTGCCGCAGCCGGTATTCCTGTTTATGCGTGGAAAGGTATGACTGAAGAAGAGTTTGATTGGTGTATCGAACAAACTTTATTTGCTTTTGAAGGTGGTAAACCTTTAAATATGATTTTGGATGATGGTGGAGACCTTACCAATATGGTTTTTGACAAATATCCGGAGTTAACAAAAGAAATTAAAGGTCTTTCCGAAGAAACAACGACAGGAGTTCATCGCTTATACGAAAGAAAAAAGAACGGAACTTTAATGGTACCGGCAATCAACGTTAATGATTCTGTTACAAAGTCAAAATTTGACAACAAATACGGATGTAAAGAATCTTTAGTTGATGCTATCCGAAGAGCTACAGATACAATGATGGCCGGAAAAGTTGCTGTTGTTTGCGGGTACGGAGACGTAGGTAAAGGATCTGCGGCATCTTTAAGAGGAGCCGGAGCACGTGTTATCATCACTGAAATTGATCCTATTTGTGCTTTACAAGCAGCAATGGACGGTTTTGAAGTTAAGCGATTGGAATCTGTTGTCGATAAGGTAGATATCGTTGTTACAACAACAGGAAACAAAGACATTGTAAGAGGAGAACATTTTGAGGCAATGAAAGACAAAACAATCGTTTGTAATATCGGACACTTTGACAATGAAATTGACATGGCTTGGTTGAATGGAAAATACGGGGATACAAAAATCACAATAAAGCCACAAGTAGATCTTTACAATGTTAATGGAAAAGATATTATTGTTCTCGCTGAAGGACGGTTGGTTAATTTAGGTTGTGCAACCGGACATCCTTCTTTTGTTATGTCTAACTCCTTTACGAACCAAACATTGGCTCAAATAGAACTTTGGAACAATGCGGATAAATATGAAAATGATGTTTATATGCTTCCAAAGCATCTGGATGAGAAGGTAGCTAAGCTTCATTTGGAAAAAATCGGTGTAGAATTAACTGAACTACGTCCAGACCAAGCGGAGTATATCGGTGTAAAAGTAGAAGGTCCTTACAAACCAGAACACTATCGCTATTAAAATCCGAAAAACGATATCAAAATAAAGGACTTCCGAAGAAGTCCTTTTTATTTATTTTTGTTTTTATGAATACTAGAGAAAAATTATATCAAATTATTTTTGGAACAACTACAAAAGCGGGACGAATATTCGATTTGGTTCTACTATTTTTTATTCTCATTTCCGTAACCACAATTATCATTGAAAGTGTCCCTGAATGGAGATCCTCCTTCGGAAAAGAATTCTACTATATCGAATGGTTTTTCACTATTCTGTTTACCCTTGAATACCTTACGAGAATTATCGTTTCACCTAAACCTTTAAAATACATATTTAGCACTTGGGGAATTATTGATTTATTATCTATTCTACCTACTTTCATTTCTCCCTTTTTATCAAATAATGTGAATAATATTAGAATTATCCGAGCGCTTCGTTTATTGAGAGTTTTTAGAATCTTTCAACTTAGCCAATTCACCTCCGAATATCAAGAGCTCGCTTATTCTCTAAAAGCCAGTTTTCATAAAATTATTGTTTTTCTTGTATTTGTATTTATGGTCATGATTTTATCGGGAACATTAATGTACGTTGTAGAAGGAGGAACAAACGGTTTTGAAAGTATTCCCTCAAGTATTTATTGGGCAATTGTAACAACAACAACCGTGGGATATGGAGATATCGTTCCCGTTACCACTTTGGGTAAAATTATTTCTTCGATGATGATGATTGTAGGTTACTCCATTATCGCAGTTCCTACGGGAATTATTTCATTTGAAATGACAAAATACAAACCTGAAACAGATAATATTGATAATAAATGCTCCTATTGCGATCACGAAAATCCTTTCGGTTCCATTTATTGCAATCAATGCGGTAAAGAAATTACTTTGTAATAATCACTAAATATTTGGAAACTTTCCAAAATGCCGACGGGGATAAAATCCGTAAAACCGTCTTATTTCCTTGTTTTTTTAATTTGTAAGCATCGGATGGATGTGGTGTAATTATTTTCTCAACTTCTCCATGAATGATAATTTCATTTAGTTGATGAATATCTGCTCTTGTAAAATATTCATCATTAAAATCTCCTTTTAGATTTACCTTTTTACCTATTCCAATAAAACCTTTTTTTGTTTCTTCAATAACCCCGTTTTCTAAAAGTTCCTCTTCACTTCCAAAGGCATAATAAACGGAATTAAACGTTTCCTGCAATTCATCCAATATGATAGATTGTTCTTGATAAGCGTCAAATAATGCAGCATATTCTTGATCTAGTGCACTTAACTCCTCCTGCAATAATGAAATTTGCTCATCTTTCCATTTAATTTCACGAGTTAAGTTTCCAACCATATCCTCTAATGCTTTAATTTGAATATTATTTGCTTTTAACTGCTCTTGCATACGTCTTACCTTCTTCGCGTTTTGCTCTCTTAAAAAATTAATCTGTTTTATTTCTTCGAGAATCCATTCTTTTTTATTTCCTGCAAGTTCCGGATCATTGGAATAATCTCTTATTTTATCTTGATGAATATTAATTTCTTCTAAATTTCGTTGTATTTCTCCAAAAAACATCAATGATTCATTAATCATAGAATCTTTTTGCTGTAATTCTAACTTCAATTGCTCTACTTTTGCTTCCAATGAAAGTTCTTCGTGTTGAATGTTTAGATCGTCTTTTTCAACCGGTTTTTGGTCTTGCACGCAAGAACTTATTAAAACTGCTAGAATACTAAATAAAATATAACGCATTTTGATAGATTTTTATACTGTAAAGATAAGTTAAAAGATTTATTTAGTTCAATAAACATTAAAAATAGTTTTCCTAAACAATTTACCTCTCTCCCATTTTTATTTATTTTCAAAATAAGGTGATAGTTATTTTTATAGATTTGCAACAAAATAGGAATAAAACATGAGAGTTTACTTAGATAATGCAGCAACAACACCAATGGCTAAAGAAGTCATTGAAGTTATGTCGGATGTAATGACAAATATTTTTGGAAACCCCTCATCTACACATGCTTACGGAAGACAAGCTAAAGCATTATTGGAAACTTCTCGTCGCTCTATTGCTAAACACCTCAATTGTGAACCTAGTGAAATTATTTTCACTTCAGGAGGAACAGAAGCGGATAATTTAGCGTTGACATCCGCTGTAAAAAATATGGGAGTGAAACATATCATCACTTCTCCATTAGAACATCATGCCGTTGGACATACAGCAGAAGCAATCGAAAAGGAATACCAAGTAAAAACTTCTTTTGTGAAGGTGGATGAAAAAGGAAATGTGGATTTGAATCATTTGGAAGACCTTCTTCAAAACAATGAAAAAACATTAGTTTCTTTGATGCATGCCAACAATGAAATAGGAACGTTACTCCCTTTAAAGAAAGTCAGTGAAATTTGCAAAAAACATGGCGCTTATTTTCATTCTGACACCGTGCAAACTATGGGACACTATGCATTTGATTTAAAAGATTTAGACATTGATTTTATTACTTGTGCCGCACATAAATTTCACGGACCGAAAGGAGTGGGTTTTTTATATGCTAAAAAAGGATTACCTGTTGAAGCTCTAATCCATGGAGGTTCTCAAGAACGAGGCCTAAGAGGGGGAACGGAATATCTTTATGGAATCGTGGGGCTTGCAAAGGCAATGGATTTATCTTATGACGATGTAGAAGGTCATCAAAATTATGTCCGAAAATTGAAATCCTATTTTATAGAACAATTAAAAAATCACTTTGGTGATGAAATTGGATTTCACGGAGAAATCTCACCTGAAAAATCGCTTTATACGGTGCTGAATGTCAAGTTTCCAAAAACAGATAAATCAAGTATGTTGCTTTTTACACTTGATCTAAAAGGCGTAGCTTGTTCAGGCGGTAGTGCTTGTTCTTCGGGAGCCAACAAAGGTTCTCATGTCCTTCAAGGAATCAATGCGGATATGAGTCACCCGAATGCTCGTTTCTCTTTTTCAAGATTTACAACAAAAGAAGACATTGATTATGCATTAGAACAAATAAAATTGATTTACGAGAAAAGACTTGTATAGCTTTTTCGTATTTTTGATAAATGCAACCGCAAAAACACATTCTTGTCCTTAGTTCATGGTATCCTAACCCTAAACAACCTTTTTTAGGGAACTTCATTCAACGTCAGGCTCATTTACTCTCCGAGGTATATCAAGTAAGTGTTATTCATTCATTTGAAGATAAAAATAGTAATGAAGTAAGAATTGAAAAAAAAAGTACTGAATGTCTTAAAGAAATTCGCATCCATATCCCACCAATAAAATCTATTTTTAAAAAACGAAAAGAACAAATACGAAGTTTTAAAAAAGCACTTCAAAGCCTTGATAATGTTGATTTAATTATCGGAAGCATTGCGCTCCCAAAAGCATGGCAATTCCTTCTTGCTAAAAAACACTTCAATTGTCCTTTGTTTTATACGGAACAAGGATCTTACTTTAGACCTGAGATAAAAAATAAATGGAAATTTCCTGAAAAATTTTTACTCCGTAAACTTAATAAAAAAGCAGATGCAATCTTTCCTGTAAGTTATTTTCTAAAGAAAGATATGCTACCATTTTTCTCTGAAAAAAAAATGACCGTTATCGGAAACTCTGTTGATGAAAACTTGTTTTCTCTTTCACCTGATATTGAAAATGAAAAAACACATTTTCTACATATTTCCACATTAGATGAGAAAACTAAAAACCCAATGGGAATCATCAATGCCATCGAGTTATTGTCAAATAAAACAGGAGAATTTGTCTTCACTTTTGTATGTGATGAAAACGCCACCAAATGGGAAAAAATCATTCAAGAAAAAGGACTTGAAAGTTACGTGTATTTTGAAGGACCTGTTCATTGGGAAACAATTCCATCTTATTACCACAAAGCAGATGCTTTTGTCTTATTTTCCAACTATGAAACATTTTCTATTGTGCTTGCAGAAGCTTGGACAACAGGAACACCATGTATCACTACCCCTGTCGGTATTGCCGAAAACATCGATGAATCTTTGGGCGTTACCGTTCAACCTGAAAATGAGCAACAACTTGCAAATGAAATGTTTTCTTTTATACAGCAAAAGAAGAAATACGATAAAGAACAAATTCGAGCACATGCACATCGCTTTTTCAAGAAAGAAATATTAAAACAATGGGAACAAGCAATAGAGAAAATCTTTCAAAATTAAAAAAGGAGGTTCTTGATACCGCTATCAGCCTTTTAAATGAACGATTAAAAGAATTAGATAAGCAAAATACAGATTTAAAATCAGCCCTAAAAGACAACACAAAAAGTACTGTCGGAGACAAACATGAAACCGCTCGAGCAATGGCACACATTGAGCAAGAAAAATTATCCGAACAAATACACCAAAATTCAAAAATGCTTTCTATCTTTAATCAAATAGACCCGAATAATAAAACTGATAGTGTACAGCTTGGAAGTATTGTCAAAACAAGCAAAGGTTATTTTTTCCTTTCAACAAGACTTGGCAAAATTCAACTGGGAGATATTCATGTATTTTGCATCTCGATGGTAAGTCCCTTAGGTCAACAACTCAACGGTAAGAAAACAGGAGATGTAATTTTTCTAAACGGAAAAGTTGTTATTGAACGTTTTTCTTGATATTACTGATTTATAATAAATCAAATAAACTTTTAATCCCCGTCAATCTTGTCTTACTAAAACCTTCTGCATACTCCGCTCCTATCGGACGCCCAAATTCTTTCATCCTCCCTTTTAAAAAATCAAAAAAATCCTCTTTGGATATCGGTGTTTCTTCTTCTTTCGAATTAGGATTATAAAATTGTGTCTTATATGACTTTATAACTTCAATTTTGCGTTCTACATACTCACTAATATCAACAACAAAATCCGGTTCAACATAATAATCTTGTATATAACGCAAAACAATTCTAGGTCGATATTTCTCTTGCTTCTCTCCGTCTTTTTCCGTTTCTATTTTGAGTAAACCCGATAAAAAACAAGCCTGAGTTACTAAATCTCCTCCTCTACCATGATCCGGATGTCTATCCGATACGGCATTACATAAAACTATTTCAGGTCGAAAATGGCGTATTTGTTCAATTACTAATCGCAAATTCTCCTCATTAATTGTAAACCAACCGTCTTTCATTTTTAAGTTCACCCGCTCCGAAATTTTCATCATTTTGGATGCTTCTTCTGCTTCCGTGTACCGTGTTTGAGCCGTTCCTCTAGAACCCAGTTCCCCTTCGGTTAAATCAACAATCGCAACTGTTTTACCTTCATCGATCGCCTTCATTATGGTTCCTGAACAAGAAATTTCCACATCATCAGGATGTGCTCCAAAAGTCAATATGTCTACCTTATTTCGCATTTTCCTTTTTTATCCAAGTTTTATTTCTAATTGCTGCTATTGCCGTAAATAAAACAAAGCCTAAAACGGTGTAAATTAATTCTTGCGGTATTCTTCCCAGTCCTTCTCCTTGAGCATACGAATGTAAACCTACCAAATAAAAATTTACTCCGAAAAAAGTAAATAAAATAGATGAATATCCCCATAGAGCACTCGCATTGAACAAAAATTTACCTGCCATTCCCGGGATAAACCTAAAATGAAGAATCGTTGCATAAACCAGTATAGCAACCAATGCCCATGTTTCCTTTGGATCCCATCCCCAATATCTACCCCATGATTCATTAGCCCAAACTCCACCAAGAAAAGTTCCGATAGTAAGCATAAATAAACCAATGGTCATCATAATTTCTGAAATATAAGTCAACTCTTTAATACTTAAGTTTACTTTTTCTGCATTCTTTTCTGTTCTGAAAATATACAAAACAAGGGTTAAAATTCCCAAGATAAATGAAATACCAAGAGGTCCGTAGCTACCTGTAATGATAGCAACATGTATCATCAACCAATAGGATTTTAGAACCGGTTGCAATGGTGTTATTTCCGGATCCATTAAATTCAATTCTGTTACAAAAATCATTAATGCGGCCAGAATTGCCGTTCCTGCAAGAATAACCACATTTCTTCTGGAAAATAATAAACCGAAAAGCATCGAAACCCAAGCAATAAATACCATCGCCTCATAGGCATTACTCCAAGGAGCATGCCCGGAGATTTGCCACCTCAACAAAATACCGTATGCATGATATAAAAAAGCAAAAATGGCTACCCCGATTAAAAATTTCCCCACAATTGTTATCGTTTGATGAATTCTT
>JALWLM010000032.1 GCA_027084145.1 Crocinitomicaceae bacterium
CAAATAAATAGTATTTTTTATGTTTCTTTTTTTCTATAATTTTTTGATAATTTATATCTATCCATTTTTTATTTTTTTCTATAAAATTATGTATTTGATATCAAAACATAAATTTTGGAGCTCTAACTTGTAATATAGCATCTGTATCAAAACGCATAGATATAGATTTTCTCCAGGATTTTGTAACCTTAATTTTTGGCACGATATTTTTCATATGTTACTAGTTTTGTGAAATATGAAACGGTTTACATTTTTTAGAAATATATCATTTCTTTTTAGCATATTTTTGAAGTTTTTGAATCCTAAATTGAGTTACAGGATGTGTAGAAAAAATCTCCATAATATTGTCACCCATAGTATTAGTTTTTTCGAAAAAATCTAAAGCACATCCTATATGACCATTTTTTTTATACACATAATCTAATGCATATTTATCTGCACTGCTTTCTTGAAACTTACTATGCGAGTTTCCTATAGTCGCTTCAAATAAAATAAGACCTGAATCTCCTGAGAATAGGCTTAGTATAAGAGTGACTGGAATACGAGATACAAGAGTTTTCATAACATCTCTATGTAATATATGACCAAACTCATGTCATACAATAAAATCAAGTTCTTCATATGTTTCTACTTGTTCTAAAAAGGCTTGCGTTAGAAAAACATTTCATCCTAAAGTAGAAAAAGCATTTTGAGTATCATCCATATCTATAAGAGAGATTGAATATGGCCAATCTGAATAACGGCTTTTAAGCTCCGTTGGAAGTTCCTGAGCTATTTCTGAAAAAACACTATATTCTCCAGAGAACAAGGAAAGCTCTTTTTCTATAGGAATAAGGTAAGTAGCTCCTACTGCGAGTAGAAAGAAAAATGCATAAAATCATCCTGTAAGAAATAAAAAAAATCATACATATCGCAAGAATAACGAACTGTCACTTTCTTGAGATAGATTATGATTTTTTTTTAAAGTCTTATATATGATTTTCATATCCTATTTAATATTGACTCCACTTGCATAAGCCATAGCCTCTACAGCTCCTACTGTTTTTCTTGCGTTTTTTGTAATACTAGAAGTTTCTATTCGTAAATTCGAGATAGTATTATAGCCTTCTTGTACTGCTTGCTGCTTCACTTTCAAAACAGCCTCTCTTCTCGCTCTATCTACTAAGCTTTCATAAGACTTCATTCTTCATCCAAAAAAGTTTACAAAACCAGCCATAAGTTTCTTAAATGCATCAATAGAAACAACTGTTCAACCTGTGAGGAGTACTCCATCTCATTCAATCTCTCATACTTCTTGCAAGTCTTTATCAGAAAGTACTGCAATATTTTTGTATTCTTCTTCTCTTTTTTCAATAGACGCGTAGTGTTTTTTCTCTGCACGTCTCCCAAAAAACAAACCTAGAAGCACAATGATAACAAATATTATAAAATCCATTTTTTTATTTTTTATACTTTTACAGCTGTTCCATATACATATATTTCCGAAGCTCCTGCAGATACAGATGAAGTAGAAAAACGAATATTAAGTACAGCATTCGCTCCCATTTCCTCTGCTTCTGACATCATTCGACCTATTGCTTCTTTTCTAGATTCATTAAGAAGCTCTGTGTACCCTTTTAATTCTCCACCAAAAATGTTTTTAAGACCTGCCATAAAATCTCGTCCTACATGCTTTGCTCGTACTGTTGAACCATTTACTACACCAAAATGCTCTGTTACCTTTTTTCCTGGAACATAATCCATATTAGAAAGAATCATAC
>JALWLM010000033.1 GCA_027084145.1 Crocinitomicaceae bacterium
TCCTTCAATAGTGTACCAAAATATTTGCCCTAATCCCGTAGCGTCAGGGCCTAGAGTAGGAGATACTCCTGCAGGAAGTAAATTTTTAGGAAGAGAATTGAGCTTTTCCGTAATTCGACTACGTGACCAATAAAAATCAATATCTTCTTCAAAAGTTAAAATGATATTGGAAAAGCCGAACATGGAATTGCTTCGAACAGATTTTACTCCCGGAACACCAAGTAATGTAGAAGTCAGAGGGTAGGTGATTTGATCTTCTACGTCTTGAGGAGAACGTCCTTTCCATTCGGTGTAAATGATTTGCTGATTCTCTCCAATGTCAGGAATGGCGTTCGTTGTAATCGGATCCCTGGGAATATCAAGGTCTGTTTCGAAAGGTGAAAAAACAAGTCCTCCGATAATAATGGAAAGAAGAAGTATCCAAGTAATAATTTTATTGTCTAAAAAGAATTTTATAAATCGATTAATCATTTTGATAACAGAAATTGTGATTTAAATAAATAAACAGAAGTTCAAGTGTGTGAAAAACAACTTAAACTAAAATAGAACGTTCACAATTTCGAATCAAATGATATAAACTTGGAATAAAGAAAGAATATCCCTGTAAAAGAAAGGGATAGGAGGTCCATTAATGGTTGATGGTTTCTCTTCTTTGTAAAGAAAAATTTTGAAACAATCCACCTCGGGAATAACGGAAATGTTATTGTATAGTTTTACTACTAAATCAGCAGTGTTTTTCTTGTGGTCAATATCGGTTTTAATGATAAGTTCTTTGCAACAAGGTGTTTTTTCCAAATGCTCTTTTTGAGAACGGTTTGTTTTTGAAGACTCACAAACATTTTCTTTTTTAGAACATTTTTCCGCTTTTCCAAATAAGCCGATATCAGCAATATCACCACCACAGAAGTGAAAATCTACTCCATGAATTGCTACCGACACAAAAATAAAAAGTGCCATGAAAGCATTAAACATACGATATGTAAATTCTCTTTTGATAACAATTCAAAGTTAAGAAAAAAAAGATTTTAAAAAAATAAAATTTACAATCATTGAATTTTATTAGATTAAGATTAGTAATATCGAGCATAAGAAATTATTTTTGCCGTATGCAAAAAGAAATGATCAACGCTTTTCAAGATTTATCGAAAGTAATGCTTTCTTTGGGGCAAGGAGAGAAGTGGAATGAAAAATTACCCATTGATAACGATTTGTATTCAAGAATTGAAAATCTTATTTTACAACAAATAAACTATAACGGGTGGTTTACTTCTGAAAATGTCAGGAAAAATTTAAAGGAACTCGGAGAGATGATAAAGGATGGAGACTTCGAATCATGGTCGAAACAATATAAATATTCAAAAAATGAGAAGAATATTTTAATTGTTATGGCCGGCAATCTTCCTCTGGTAGGATTTCATGATTTCTTATGTGTTTTAATATCAGGTAATAGAGCGCTTTGTAAATTAAGTTCCGATGATAAAACATTGTTACCTGCTTTAGCTGAAGTCTTAATCCGGAAAAAACCCTTTTTAAAAGAAAGAATTGTTTTCGTAGAACAAGGACAAGCTAAACATATTGATGCGGTAATCGCTACGGGAAGTAATAATACGCTGAAATATTTTGAACAATATTTTGGGAAATATCCTCATATTTTCAGAAAAAACAGAACATCAGTTGCTGTACTGACAGGAGAAGAAACAAAAGATGAGTTAGAAAAGTTAGGAGAAGATATATTTTCTTATTTTGGATTGGGG
>JALWLM010000034.1 GCA_027084145.1 Crocinitomicaceae bacterium
AAATTTAACTGATGTTTCTGATGATGTGGTAGAAGTTTCATTAAATAATATTTCAAGTGGGGTTTATATTTTGAGATTGACATTTAATGGTGAGACAATGTTTACTAGAATAAATGTTTCAAAATAGAAAGCATTAAATGTATTAAAAAGAGCGGGATTTTCCGCTCTTTTTTATTTCATAAAAATTTTATCTTTGACAAAAAAAATAAAACTATGAATTTGTTAGAAGGAAAAGTTGTTTTGATTACAGGTGCATCGAGAGGAATAGGAAAAGCTATTGCAGAAGAATGTGTAAAACAAGGAGCTAAAGTGGCTTTTACATATCTTTCATCAGAAGAAAAAGCTAGAAAATTAGAAGAAGAGCTTTCAGCAAATGGAGGAGAAGTAAAGGGGTTTAAATCAGACGCATCGAAGTTTGATGAGGCTCAATCACTTGCGGAAGAAGTGATGAAAGAGTTTGGATCAATAGATGTTTTGGTTAATAATGCCGGAATCACAAGAGATACCTTGTTAATGCGTATGTCTGAAGAGCAATGGGATGAAGTGATGAAAGTTAATTTAAAATCAGCATTTAATTTAACTAAAGCAGTTCTTCGTCCTATGCTAAAAGCAAGAAAAGGTTCTATTATCAATATGTCATCTGTAGTAGGTGTTAGCGGAAATGCAGGTCAAGCAAATTACGCTGCATCTAAGGCAGGATTAATTGGTTTTACCAAATCGGTAGCGCAAGAATTAGGATCAAGAAATATTCGATGTAATGCTATTGCTCCGGGGTTTATTGAGACGGAGATGACAGAAAAATTAGATCCGAAAGTGGTAGAGGAGTGGAGAGCTGGTATTCCTTTAAAGAGAGGAGGAAAACCAAAAGATGTAGCAGATTTAGTTGTCTTTTTAGCATCAGAAATGTCTTCTTATATTACAGGTCAAACAATTAATGTTTGTGGGGGAATGTTGATGTAATAAATTAAGATGAAAGAATAATAAAAAAAGCGAGAACATTTATTCTCGCTTTTTTTTATTGGAAATAAAGTGAAATCTATTTTAAAGCATCAGCTTTCTTTTTGTATTCTAATGCTTTTTCAGAATTTCCCAATTTTCTATTAATTTGAAACAATATGGTCAATACTTGTTTGTCATTAGGGTTCTTTGAAATATATTTTTCAAGAGGTATTAATGCTTGCTTAAACTTCTCATTACTTTTTGCATCTAAATCATTGTATCTAGGATCTCCTAAAGGCAATTTATTCGCTTGTGCCTTCAATTCTGTTCCCCAGCTTACAAGAACTGCTCCCAGTTGATAAAGAGCATCTTCATATTCAGGGTCAATTTCCAAAGCTTTGTTTAATGATTCGGTTGCTTTTTCATACTCATTAAGTTCAAAATTAATGGTACCTATAGTGTAATACAATTGCTTGTTTTCAGCATCTGCAGCAATTGCATCTTCGAGTGCTTTTTGAGCTCCTTCTTTGTCTCCTGCATCTAGCTTTGTATTTACGAGTTGCAATAAAAGTCCTTTATCTGAAGGATATTTTTTTCTTGCTTCATTGATAACAGCCTCTGCTTGATCAACTTTTCCTGCTTTTCTGTATGCTTCAGAAGCTAGTGCTCCGGTGATGTTTACTTTATAACCTGCTTTTACTAATTTTTCATAGCGTTTTGCCGCTTCCTCATGCTTTTCCGCATTTCCAAAACTTAAAGCAGCATTATAAACAGCTGAACTATCCAACATTCCGACTGCATCTGCATATTTAGCTTGGTAGTCATACATTCCGGCAGCAGGTTCATATTGTTTCATATCAAACAACATTCCTCCCATTTGGTTAAAGGTCATCCTTTTTTTGTCAACACCTTGGGCAATATAAGATTTATACTTTTTTCCTAAAGGATACCCTTTTTTAAATGCTTTTATTGACTCTTCCAAAGGATTTTCTCCTGCTTCTTTTATAAAAGAACTGTCTATAGAACCTTTTTGAGCAGATGCCATAACTACATCAAAAAAAGCTCCGTAGATTTCACCTTTTAGCCAAAAAGTCTTTTGTTCGTCTTTTGTTTCTTCGTGTTCGGATGCTAAATCAATGTATTTTTTTGCTTCAAGTAAGCTTTTCTTAGCATCTTCAATTTTCCCTTTCATCATAGCAGGGAGATACTGGTTTTTATAGACAACAGCTGCACTTGTAACATTCTTTTTCTGAGCAGTAACATTAACAGCTAATCCAATTGCAATTACACTTAACGTGTTTCGTAATAAATTCATTTCAATTAAAATTTTAGTTAAAAATTATTCTTCATTTTGATTATTGTCAATTCTCGTGCCATTTTCTAAATTATCTTCACTTTCTGTATCGCTTTCATCATCATTTTTAGGAACTTTAGCTACAGCAGCAATTTCTCCTCCTTTTTTAAGATTGATGAGTTTAACCCCTTGAGAATTTCTTCCCATTGTTCGGATACTGTCCACATGCAAACGAATCGTAACTCCTGATTTAGTTATAATCATTAAATCGTCTTCATCCGTAACATTTTTTATAGAGATTAATCGCCCTGTTTTATCAGTGATATTAATTGTTTTGACACCTTTTCCTCCTCTATTTGTAATTCGATAAATAGGTTCATTGTCTTCAGGGTCGTTCAAATAGGTGCGTTTTCCATATCCTTTTTCAGATACAACTAGTATTGTAGAATGAATATCTTCAACACATACCATTCCTACAACTTCATCATTCTCATCTGCAAGTTTTACTCCACGTACACCCGATGCATTTCTACCCATTGGACGGACCTTCTCTTCATTAAAGCGAATCGCTTTTCCTTGACTTGTTGCCAGTACAATTTCGTTAGAACCGTTGGTTAATTTCGCTTCCAGCAATTCATCTCCTTCTTTTATGGTGATAGCATTAATTCCATTTGTTCTTGGACGTGAATATGCTTCCAAAGAGGTTTTTTTGATGACCCCTTTTTTAGTTGCCATGATGATAAAATTATTATCGACATATTCTTTGTCTTTTAGGTCTTTTACCTTAACATAAGCTTTTATTTTATCATCTTGGTCGATATTCAATAGATTTTGTATTGCGCGTCCTTTACTTGTTTTAGAGCCTTCAGGTATTTCAAAGACTCTCATCCAGAAGCATTTTCCTTTTTCGGTAAAAATCAGTAGATAATTATGGTTTGTAGCAACAAATAATTCTTCTAAAAAGTCTTTATCTCTGGTTGAAGAACCTTTAGAGCCCATTCCACCTCTGTTTTGTACTTTGTATTCACTCAAGCTTGTTCGCTTAATATATCCTGCATGAGAAATCGTAATCACAACTTCCTCATCAGGAATTAAATCTTCAATTCTCATTTCACTTGCTGAATACTCAATTACAGAACGTCTTTCATCTCCGTATTTTTCTTTAACCTCAATCAACTCATTTTTGATAATCTCCATTCTTCGCTCTTTCTTCGCAAGAATGTCTTTTAAATCTTCGATTGTTTTGACAAGTTCATCATATTCAGCACGTAATTTATCTTGCTCTAATCCTGTTAATTGTCCAAGACGCATATCAACGATCGCTTTAGCTTGAATTTCGGAAAGCTCAAAACGATTCATTAAGTTCGTTCTTGCTTCATCTCTGTTTTTTGATGAGCGGATAATTTTAATAACTTCGTCAATATTGTCGGAAGCAATGATTAACCCCTCTAAAATATGAGCTCTTTCTTCCGCCTTTTTTAATTCAAATTTTGTTCTACGAACGACAACTTCATGTCTGAAGTCAATAAAATGCTGTATCATTTGTTTTAAAGTCACCATTTCAGGGCGACCATTAACCAAGCAAATATTATTAACAGAGAAAGAAGTTTGAAGCGCAGTATACTTATAAAGTTTATTGAGAACAACATTAGGAATAGCATCTCGCTTTAGTTCATAAACAATACGCATTCCGTTTCTGTCTGATTCGTCTCGAATATCAGAAATTCCATCAATTTTTTTGTCATTTACTAAATCAGCGGTTTTCTTAATCATATCCGCCTTATTAACTTGATATGGAATTTCCGTAACAATTATTGTTTCTTTTCCGCTTTTTTCGTCTTCAACGATTTCTGCTTTTCCACGCATTACAATACGTCCCTTTCCGGTTAAGAATGCATTTCTAACACCTTCATAACCGTAAATGATACCTCCGGTAGGGAAGTCAGGAGCTTTAATATATTCAAGTAAAGCTTCATCCTCAATATTATCGTCTTCCACGTAAGCGATCATACCGTCGCATATCTCTGTTAAATTATGAGGAGCCATGTTTGTAGCCATACCAACAGCAATTCCGCTGGCACCATTAATCAATAGGTTAGGGATTTTTGTAGGTAAGACTGTAGGCTCCATTAAACTTTCATCAAAGTTAGGAGCAAAATCTACCGTATCTTTATCTAAATCCGCTAACATTTCTTCAGCCATCTTTGTTAAACGGGCTTCTGTATAACGCATTGCTGCCGGGCTATCACCATCAATAGAACCAAAGTTACCTTGTCCGTCTACCAAGGGATACCTTAATGACCAAGGTTGGGCCATCCTAACCATTGTATCATAAACTGAACTATCTCCATGTGGATGGTATTTACCTAAAACTTCTCCGACAATTCTTGCAGATTTTTTATAAGGTCTATTGGAAAATACGCCTAAATCTTGCATTCCGTAAAGAACTCTTCTATGTACAGGTTTGAAACCGTCTCTTACATCAGGTAAAGCTCTTGAAACAATGACAGACATTGAGTAATCAATGTATGCCGATTTCATTTCATTTTCGATATTGACTTTAATGATTCTTCCTTCGTTTCTCATATTTATTATATAACTGTTAAGTTTATTTTTTTATCGTTCCTTTTAAGTTTGGAAATCAAACCCCGAAGATAGTTAAAAAAGTGCTCTTAATCACAATAAAAAAGGGTGGGATTTACTAACAAATATGTGATAAAAAAGGGGATAAATTAGGACTTATTAACAATTTGGTCTTTTTTTTGTGCTTTTGTGTTCATTATCGAGATATTCCACGTATAATGATTTAAAAAATATGGGTTATATTTACATTTTAAATGATTTAGAAATTATCAATAATTGATAAATATGGATGCAAAGTTTTCACAAGAGGTTAAGGATGTAATAGGTTACAGTAGAGAAGAGGCACTACGATTAGGAAATGATTATGTAGGCGTGGAGCATTTTTTATTAGGTATTATTCGTGATAATGAAAACATGGCGATCGAGTTATTACGTGAATTTCATGTAAACTTTCGCCAATTAAGAAAAGAAATTGAAGATGCTTTATCAATCACGATGTCCGATACTTCGGGGAGAGATTTAACTAATTTACCTTTGGTAAAACAAGCGGAACGGGTGTTAAAATTATCTTTTCTGGAAGCTAAAAAATATAAAAGTGAAGAGATAAAAACGACACATCTATTATTAGCAATTCTAAAAAATGAAGATAGTGTAGCATCATCAATATTAAATAAATTTGGTATTTATTACGATACTTTGATAGAAGAAATAGAATATATGGAAGAAGATATGACTAAAGACAAAGAACTAGATGAAGATAAGATATCTCCTAGAGCCGAATTTCCGGAAGAAGAAAGTTTTGGAGAAGAAGATCCTTTTTCTCCACCCAAAAAGAAACAAACGGCTAAATCTAAAACTCCGGTATTAGATAATTTCGGTAGAGATTTGACTAAATATGCAGAAGAAGGAAAGTTAGATCCTATTGTTGGAAGAGAAAAAGAGATTGAACGAGTAAGTCAAATTTTGTCTCGTAGAAAGAAAAACAATCCAATACTTATTGGAGAACCCGGTGTAGGTAAAAGTGCTATTGCAGAAGGGTTGGCGCTAAGAATCGTTCAGCGAAAAGTATCTCGGGTATTATTTGATAAGCGTATTATTTCATTGGATTTGACTTCTCTTGTTGCGGGCACTAAATATAGAGGGCAGTTTGAAGAAAGGATGAAGGCGGTAATGCAAGAGATTGAAAGAAATAAGAATATCATTCTTTTTATAGATGAAATTCATACGATAATAGGAGCGGGAAGTGCTTCAGGTTCTATGGATGCATCGAATATGATTAAGCCTGCTTTGGCTAGAGGTGAATTTCAGGTAATTGGTGCAACAACATTAGATGAATATAGAAAATATGTAGAGAAAGACGGGGCACTTGAAAGAAGATTTCAAAAAGTAATTATTGAGCCTACCTCTAAAGAAGAAACAATTCAGATTCTGCAAAATATAAAAGAACGGTATGAAGATCATCATTTGGTTAAATATACTGATGAAGCCATAGAGGCATGTGTAACGCTTACAGAAAGATATATTACCGATAGACATTTGCCGGATAAAGCTATTGATGCTTTGGATGAAGTAGGATCAAGAGTGCATCTAAAAAGTATCAATGTACCTAAAGAAGTGTTGGATTTAGAGAAGGAATTAGAAGAATTAAATAAAAAGAAAGATGAAGCCATTCGTTTGCAAAAATATGAGGAAGCAGCTAAATTAAGAGATGAAGAAAGGCAGTTAAATGAGAAATTGACGGAGGCTAAAAAAAGATGGGAAGAAGAGGCAAAACTTAATCGAGTAGTAATAACGGAACAACATGTGGCGGAAGTTGTATCAATGATGTCCGGAGTTCCGGTAACGAGGATTTCAGAATCCGAAATAGGACGACTCGCATCAATGAAAGATGAAATTAAGAAAAAGGTAATTGGTCAAGACGAAGCTGTTGAAAAAGTAGTTAAAGCAATTCAACGAAATAGAGCAGGATTAAAAGATCCAAATAAACCGATAGGTTCATTCTTTTTCTTAGGACCGACGGGTGTAGGTAAAACTCAGCTGGCAAAGGTACTGGCAGAATATCTTTTCGACTCAAAAGATGCTTTAATTAGAATAGATATGTCTGAGTATATGGAGAAATTTTCTATTTCCAGATTGGTCGGAGCGCCTCCGGGGTATGTTGGGTATGAGGAAGGTGGTCAATTGACTGAGAAAGTAAGACGAAAACCTTATTCTATTGTTCTTTTGGATGAAATTGAAAAAGCACATCCCGATGTATTTAACTTGTTACTTCAAGCTTTAGATGATGGACATATGACGGATGGTTTAGGAAGAAAAATTGACTTTAAAAATACCATCTTAATTATGACTTCCAATATTGGAGCTAGACAGCTGGCAGATTTTGGAACCGGGGTAGGCTTTGGAACAAAAGCAAGAGAAGAGCAAGAAACAGAAAATAGAAAATCGGTCATACAAAATGCGCTTCGAAAAGCTTTTTCTCCTGAATTCTTAAATAGAATTGATGATATGATCATCTTTAAACCTCTATCAAGAGAGGATATTCATAAAATCATCGATATTGAATTAGAAAATCTTTACGGTAGAATCAGTAATTTAGGATATGAGATTGAATTAACTGAAGAAGCTAAAGATTTCATCGCCGAAAAAGGATATGATGAGAAATTTGGAGCAAGACCTCTAAAAAGAGCAATTCAAAAACTGATAGAAGATCCTTTAGCGGAACGTATTGTTCATTCTGAATTAAAAAAAGGAGATAAAATTATTATTGATTTGAATAAAGATAAAAGTGAATTAAATATTCAGATAGAGAAAGGAAACGAGAAGAAAGAGGATAAAAAAGAAGAAGATAATGTGTAGATAGAATTACTTTTAGAAAGATTAAAACCTTTTTCGCATTGCATTTATTTGTAATCGAGAAAGGTTTTTTGTTTTAGATATATTGGAGGTTTGTTGTTTTTCCGCAGAGACCTGGGCCGTAATATACGATTTTGCAGTTGATTTCTCTCGATGAGTAATTGATAAATGACATTTTGCTTCTCCTCTCTTTTATAATCCCTCTTTTTTGCCGGAGTAGTTGACGAGTTGTTTATTCTTTGAGTTTCCGGAGGGGGGAACTCCGATTTTGGCTCTTGTTGTCGGCTTTGAATGTCTTGAAAG
>JALWLM010000035.1 GCA_027084145.1 Crocinitomicaceae bacterium
GGCATAGTGTCTATCAATCTTTCTATTTTACAATTTTATGATGAGGCGTTTCTTTCGTTCTTAAAAGATCTTCTTGAAAAATATCAAGGGGTCACTCCAGAAAAGATTTACTTCGAGATCACAGAAAGTATCTTTGCAAAAAACAACGATCTTATCTTTTCAACGATGGAGCTTATAAAAAAATTCGGTTTTAAATTTTCATTAGATGATTTTGGAACTGGATACTCCTCTTTGTCCTATATCAAGGATTATCCAATCAAAACTATAAAAATAGACAAAACCTTTGTCGATGATCTTTTGCAAGATCCCAAAGCAGCCGCTTTATTTGAAGGAATAATTTACTTAGCTAAAAAGATAAGTTTAACCATCGTAGTCGAAGGCGTTGAAGATCTTCCCACACTTAGGCTCGTTACAAAACACGACGGGGTAAAAATTCAAGGATATTACTATTACAAGCCGATGTCTCAAGAAGAGTTTGAAAGTTTATTGATTTAAAATGAAAAATATTTCATATTACAATCATAAATTTTTTATATTTGTAAAGTACAATATTTAAACTAAAAACAAAAACGGAGTCAGTATGTTACAAAATATTTCAATAAAGAAGTTGCTCTATTCCATTCCATTCCTGACAATAGTAGTATTTTCGTTCCTTTACTTCACTATTAGCAACGATATAGTAAAGCTCGAAGACAAAAGTACAAAAGCAACACTCTCAAACAAGATCATAAAACAGATGCTCGATGCACGTATAAGTGAAAAAAACTACATACGCAGAAAAGATCCTATCTATGCGGAAGAGCTGGTAAATAATATTGATGCTACACTACTCATTACACAAAAACTAAAAGATATGTTCAACGACCCTCAAAACGACCAACTTGTAGCAAATGTAGCAACGAACATAAAAGAGTATCATACGCTCTTTAAAGAGTACCAAGCTATACGAACCAAATCTTTACAAATGCAAAAAAAGATGGAAAAAGAGGCAAACGATGTTGAAGAATTGGCATATCAGGTGCGCAAAGTGCAAAAAAAACAGCTCGATCAACTCCTTAAAAACTCCACAAATATAAATCGTATCATGGATGAAATGCAAGAAGCAAGCTTGGCAAATAAAATTGTCAAAGAATTATTGTTTATGCGCATCAATGAAAAAAATTATATCCAAAGAAAAGATCTTAAATATAAAAAGATGGTAGAAGACTCCATCACAAAAATAGAAAGTTTAGCACTGCATATAAAAAAGATACTTGATAGTCCAAGAAATAAAGAAATGATAAATAGTATCCTTATTGCACTAGACGAGTATAAAAAAGCATTTGAGCGATACAGCTTGCTTCGCGAAAATTCTATAAAAATCTTGCAAAAAATGAAAAAAGAGGCAAAAGAAGCTGAAATAGCATTGACAAATCTTCGAAAAGATCAGAAACAAGAAAAAAATGCATTGATGAAGAGTCTAAAACTCAAAATGGCAAGTACCTTCATCATAAGCGGTATTGTAATCATAATACTTATACTTTATCTCACCAGCTTTATTGTGAAAAATCTTAAACTTATAAATGAAGCTGCAAAAGATCTTGTTGTGGGTGATGGCGATTTAACAAAAAGAATCAATATAAATGGAGAGAACGAGATCGCATCCATTGCCAAAAACATAAACATGTTCATACAAAAAGTACAAAACGCCATTACCGAAACAAAACAAGTCAGCAGTGAAGCAGCTTCAATAT
>JALWLM010000036.1 GCA_027084145.1 Crocinitomicaceae bacterium
ATTATCAAAATCAAATGATAAATCTTAAAATAAGAGTCCTTGCACCAGTATCTAATCTGAAAATTATAAATCTTGATAATCTTGATATAAATATAACCAAATCAAACCCCTATATTTATAATTTAGATATAACTTTTCAAGATAACAATTCTTCTCACGAAATTATGTTATACTCAAAAGATATAAATAAAACAATAAATTTAAACAATGTTATAAACACAATCCCAATACCCAAAATACCACATTTTTGTAGAGTTTTATCCGATAAATTAAAAATTATTAATCCTATTGCAACCAAATACAATACCAATCAAACCCTTTTATCTTTTACAATTAAATGTAAACAATGCAACTTGAAAGATTTTCATTTGAATAATAATGAAAAATTAGGATTAAACAGCAAAAATGAAGCCAGTTATTATATTATTTTACCCAAAACAAAAAAAAATTTAATTTTTTATTATTTAAATACCACAAATGGAAATTTCCAAAAAATAAAAATTCCCATCATTTTAAAAGAAAACACTATAAGCACTCAAACCAATATAAATCCCAATAGCTCCGATTTTTTTACACCTTTGAATATTTTATATTTTATTTTTATAGCTTTGGGAATTATAATATTTTTAATATATCAAAAAATCTGGCTTTTAATAATACCTTTTATTTTTTCAATTAGCTTTTCTGCTTTTTTTGCATATGGGCTGTCTGGGTAGTTTACTATAATATCTAAGGCTTTTTCCTCTGCTTTTTTTAACATGGCGTGTGAAACATCGAGGATCATAAATTCAGAATCCGGATATTTTTCAGCCAGAGGAATAGAAAAATTTCCTGTTCCTCCACCAAAATCCACTATAAATTGTCCTGGTTGAATAGTGTCGAAACTAAATGATCTATGTACCTTATTTAACAATTCCTGGTAGGCTGGATTAATACTACTGGAGACGATTAAATCATAGCTATTTGCGTACAAATCCCAGTCAATGTTGTTTTTTTCCATAAATATGTACCCGTGAATTTAATTTTTTATGTTTTTGTGCGGTGTTTTGTCTAAGTCAACTTTCATGGAAAGCAGAACGAGTGGGTCGGACAGCGCCTGATAGGTATCTTCCATTTCAACAGGCACTTCCTTTTGGATCAGCAATTCCTGCCCCAACATTTTTAAAATTTTACGATACAGCCGACAATGACTGTACATGGCCAGGGCAAACATGTATTCACACTGATCTTTACTGCAGGAAACCATATATCTGAAAACAGCGGAGATAATCTTTATGTTTCTGTGTTCCGGTAAAATACAAATACGCCCCACCTCGCAAAATTTGTGAGTATCCAAATCATATTCCGGAAAAAGTTTCTTTATATCCAGATTGGTTTGCTCCAAAGGTAAGGATTTATTATGTGATTCAGAAAATACCACACGCAGACCACCGATCACTTTATCATCCAGTTTGATGATAAGTATTCGTTTGTTACCGGATGGTGCGTCCTCTTTTGAGTGATCCAGAGCAATATTAAGTTCCTGTCGGTATATTTTATTCCTGATCTGATGATACTTATCTATATCTTTTGGGTTCTCTGTGAAGTGTATTTTAATGTTATCCATTGCATTTATAATAAATTGTTTATAATAGTATTCATTATATGACGATATAAAAGCCCAATACCTCGTTTAAACGCACGTTTTTAATGTTCCAGCGAGGTAATTATTAAATGTCGATTTAATTAATAT
>JALWLM010000037.1 GCA_027084145.1 Crocinitomicaceae bacterium
ATAAAAGACTTTATGATCCAAACAGGAGACCCAACAGGAACAGGTTCGGGTGGGCCGGGATATCGTTTTTATGATGAAATTCATGAAGATTTAAAACATGACGGACAGGGAGTTCTTTCCATGGCGAATGCGGGACCGGGAACAAATGGAAGTCAGTTTTTTATTACGCATAAAGCAACACCGTGGTTAGATGGAAAACATACTGTTTTTGGTAGAGTAATCGAAGGACAAGATGTTGTTAATGCTATAGAGCAAGGGGATTCTATTATTAGAATAGAGATTCTTAGAAAAGGAAGAGAAGCTAGAAGATGGAATGCAACAAAAGTCTTTAAGGAAGTATATAATAAATACAAAGAAAAAGAAGAGGCGGAGAAGAGGTATATTGAGAAAATCTCAAAAATGTCAAAGGAAGAGTATAACAAATACATGTTTGAAGAAGTAAAGAAAAAGTTTCCTCAAGCTAGACAAACAGAGTCAGGATTGGTGTATATTATTGAAGAGAGAGGTCAAAGGAAGCCGGTTAAAGGAGATTTAATTACAATGCACTATGAAGGAACCTTTAGAAGAACAGGGAAAAAATTTGATTCGTCATACGATCGTAATCAACCAATGACATTTAAATATATGGTGCAGCGTATGATACCGGGGTTTGAAGAAGGTTTAGCAATGATTGGGAAATATGGAAAGATAAAGGTTTTTATTCCTTATCATTCGGCTTATGGAGCACAGGGACGACCCGGGGCAATACCTCCATACAGTGACTTGGTTTTCTTGATAGAAATTGTGGATTTAAAAGCGGGAGAAGAACATCAACACAATCATTCGGAAGGAGAAAATCATAATCACGAACATTAAGAATGTTTTAACTTAATTAAATAAAAAATGAACTATAAAAGGATAAATGTATATTTAGGTTGGCTGGTTTTTATTTTAGCTTCAATTGTTTATATAACAACCATCGAAGATACAGTAAGTCTTTGGGATTGCGGCGAATACATTACGGCAGCATATAAATTGGAAGTAGGACACCCTCCGGGAGCTCCGTTTTTCATGCTTTTGGGAAGGTTATTTTCATTCTTTGCTAGCCCGGAAAACGTTGCTGTTTGGATTAACACCTTATCTGCCTTTTCCTCTTCAGCAACGGTTCTTTTTATGTTTTGGTCACTAACAATGATTATTAAGCGAATTAGCTTATTAGACAAAAAAGAACTTTCTAAAGGAGATCAGATTGCTATTTTTGGAGGGGCTTTTGTTGGAGCAATGGCTTATACATTTACAGAATCTTTTTGGTTCTCAGCGGTAGAGGGAGAGGTTTATGCGATGGCATCATTGTTTACAGCAATTATTTTTTGGGCCATTTTAAAATGGGATGAAGAAATGCAAGAACTACAATCCGGAGGGTTATTTATTGGATATTCACCGGATAGATGGTTGTTGCTTATCATGTTTTTATTGGGATTGGCAATAGGAGTTCACCTTTTAGGTATATTGACCGTTCCGGCCATTGCTTATGTTATCTACTTTAGATACCAAAAAGAAGTTACTCCTAAGATGTTTATTTGGGTAGGGATCCTTTCAATAATTGTGCTTGGATTTATTCAAGTAGGAGTGATTTCCGGTTCTATTGCGATTGCCAGTTATTTTGAAATCATGTTTAAGAAAACATTGGGGCTACCTTTTTATTCGGGAACAATTTTCTTTTTTATAGCACTTATTGCAGGAGCATATTTTGTTCTTCGATATGCTAGGAGAAAAAACAAGAAGATTTTGTATACAGCAACAATGGGGTTGATTTTATTATTAATTGGCTATGGTTCTTTTGCTGTAATTGTTATTCGTTCTAACGCGAATACACCATTAGATGAAAATGACCCCGAAAATTTAGTAACGCTTCAGTCGTATTTGAAAAGAGAGCAATATGGAACCGCTCCGATTTTATATGGGCCATACTGGAACTCAAAGGAAGCAGACAGAAGTCAATGGAAAGACATGTCTCCGATTTATCTTCGTAGATTTATCGTTGAAAAAAACGGGGCGATATTAAAAGCTTTTAAGGATCAAAAAAGAGCAGAAGAATACGCAAAAAAACATGGCGCAGAAATAAGAGAAGATTATTTTGAGTCAAATGCAGGAATACGTAAAAATGCACTTCCTACTTATTCTCAAAACACAATTTTCCCTCGTATGTATATGAATAATGACCCTAATCGAATCAAGGGGTATAAAATGTGGTCGGGGTATGATGCAAATGATGGGACAGGTACGGAAATAGGTAAAGACGGGAAAAGACTTCCTTCATTTTCTGAAAATCTTACATTTTTTACACGTTATCAGTTAAATTGGATGTATTGGCGTTATTTTATGTGGAATTTTGCGGGAAGACAAAATGATATTCAAAATACAGACGGGAATAGTATTAATGGAAATTGGTTGTCCGGTTTTGGAGCAATAGACAATATACGTTTAGGAAATCAAGACGAAGCTCCCTACTTTACAGCTGAAAATCCTTCAAATAACAAATTCTTTTTATTGCCGCTTATTTTAGGAATCATTGGGTTGTTCTTCCATGTTTATAGAGATCCTAGATTTGCGTTTGTCATCTTCTTGGCATTTTTATTTATGGGAGTGGCAATTATTGTTTATCTCAACCCGAAACCGTTAGAACCCAGAGAAAGAGATTATGCTTATGCAGGTTCATTTTATTTCTTTGCGATGTGGATAGGAGTTGGGGTATATGTATTATACGAGGCATTTAAAGCTTTTTCAAAGAAAGAATTGATTGGAGCCGTAAAGATTGCATTGGCAGGGCTGTTGTTGATGCTTGTTTTTGATTTGTCCGGAAGCGAAGTTTCTGTTCCAAGCACAATGGCGTGGTTATATATTACAATAATTTCTTTTATAGTCATTGGGTTGATGTATGGTTTAAGAAAAATTATAAAAGGAGACACCGGAGGGGCGATAGCAGCTTCTATTATCGGTCTTACTGTCCCTGTTATCATGGGAATACAGGGGTGGGATGATCACGATAGAAGTTTAAAAACTTCAGCAAGGGATTTAGCTTACAACTATTTGGTTGGAATGGGTAAAAATGGGATTTTGTATACAAATGGAGACAATGATACTTTCCCGTTATGGTATATGCAAGAAGTTGAAGGGTTTAGGACGGATGTTCGAGTTGCGAATCTTTCTTTAATGCAGACAGATTGGTACACTGACCAAATGAAGTTAAAAACTTATGAATCCGATCCTCTTCCAATCTTGTTTACAGAAGACCAAATCTTAATGTATTCAGGGAAAACAGATCAGGTGTTGTTTTTAGATTTATATAGTTTGTTTATGACAAGTGCACCCGATGAGGTCATTGAAAAAGCGATTGATGTAAGGGTAAAAACATCAAAAGAAAATAAAAAAATGGCTATTGCCAAGGTAAATGAGCTAGCAGTTAAAGGAGGACAAATCTTAAATAGTGCAAGCTCAGATGATGCAAGAGTGGTTAAATTTTTAAACCAGTCTAGACAACTTGTTTCTATACCGTATGATTCAACAAAAAGTATAGCAAAACAAATTAGGGTAAAAACAAAAGCGTTATTGAGTGTGTTGGGGGCATCACAAGGAGCAAATTCATTAATTAAATTGAATGAAAATGCAATTCAGGAACTAGGAGGAATGCTTCAAGGTTTAGATCGAGGATGGTCTTTTGTTGATTTAAAATTAGCAATGGAATTTACACGAAATGATGATAACCTGATTGATTTCGGTAATGGACAAAAAGGAAGAATTTTTCCGACAAAGGATTTCATTTTACCGGTCAATGTTGAAAACGCAATTGCATCGGGAGTTATTACGAAAGATCAAGCAGATAAATGTTTAAAGGAGTTGCGTTTTTCTTTTGATAAATCAGGTTTAACGAGAGAGCAGGTAATGATGCTGGATGTTTTTGCTAACAATGATTGGAAACGCCATATTGCTTTTTCATCTCCGGGAGGATCAGATGTTGCTTTAGCACTTTATAGAAGGGGTTATGTGAAACAAACGGGGCTCATTTTTGAAGTTTCACCATTAGATGCTTACGAAGAACGGATGAATAATGAGAAAATGTATCAAAACTTGATGGAAGTTTACCGTTATGGACAGATGAATAACCCGGATGTACTAACCGATTATTACACAAGGAGACATACATCACAATATCGATTACACTTTTTAACTCTGGCGGAAGATTATCTTAGAAAATCAATTCAAGCAGAAGAGACCAATAAGCGCTTGAGTATGTATAAGTCGTCTAATATGCCATTACCGGCAAATATGCCCGAGGCAAGAAGCGAAAAAGAAATTAAAAAGATGAAGGAAAGATCGATTAAACTACTGAAACGATCATTAGAAGTGATGCCTGCGGAAATTGTAATTGATTATGGAGAACCAACAGCATCTTATAGAGACACCTACAACGTTGAAGGGAAAACTTTGCCCGGATATGATGATGGGATTCTGCATGATTATGTTCAGCTTTTATATGCTTCCGGAGACATAGAAACAGCAGAAAAATTAGGAAAAATAGTAGCGTCTCAATTAGAGTCAATTATCAATCATTTTGAAAAGAGTGATATACGAATAGCATCGAACCCTAAAAACACGAAGTTTTTATATGCTGCAATATCTAATTATTTTAAACTTTTCTCAGGAGCAAATGATCAAGAGATGGGTAATCCTGATGGAAAACTTGCTAAACGGACACAAAAAATGATTCGTCATATTTATTCAGAGATGTTCCCAAATATGTTTGATCAATTAGAAGAAATAGCAAGAGAGAATAATGAGATTGTTCGAAGAGGAATGCAGACGGGGTATTATGCCTCTCGATTATTCGACCTGCAAGATTATGCAAAAGGGATTGCTCAGCAATATGGGATGATTGATGGAGGTAATGAAAAAGGAGAATAATATAACATAGCTTCTCTTTTATGAAACTTTTCCGAATGCCCGATTTTTTTCGTTTATTATATCCTAAACGGGTTTGGAAAATGGAAAGCCGGGATTCTGTTTATTTGACATTTGATGATGGACCGACGGAAGAATTAACACATTGGGTTTTGGATGAGCTTGATAAACAGAATATCAAAGGAACTTTTTTTTGTGTGGGAGAAAATGTAAAAAAGTACCCTGAAATATTTAATGAAATTATAAAGAGAGGTCACACGGTTGGAAATCATACGATGAACCATGAAAAAGGGAGTGATGTTTTAAAAACGGCTTACCTTGAATCTATAGAGGAATGTGTAGGACTAATATCTTCTCGTTTGTTTCGTCCACCTTATGGTCGTTTACCTCGGAAATGGGATAAAATTATTTCCGAGTCCTATAAAATTATAATGTGGTCTTGGTTGTCTCATGACTTTGATGAAAGTGTTGATATAAGTCGAATTTTTAAAAAGGCAGAAAGTCAAATAAAAGCAGGAGATATTATTGTTTTACATGATAATAACAAAACGTCTCATCGACTAAAAGAAATATTACCTCGATTAATAGAAATTATTCAAAAGAAAGGCTTGAAGTTTGATGTTTTACGTTAAGTAGATTATAAAATAACAATTTTATATTCGACTTGTATAAATTCATTTTCTAAAATAAGAATCTAAATACCGGATTTAATTTTTTCGTTTATTGTAATAGATTTGCTCTTTCCGGGATCAATAGCTGTTGCTCTTATAACTTCTTTTCCAAAAATATCGATGAGTTTATAATTGAGATCACCTCCACATTTCTTTGTTAGAGCAATAAAATTTCATTTAATTGTAAAATTAAAGTAATCCGGTTGGTATTTTTGAATGATGAAGCATTAAAAAACCTTCGCTGTCAGCGAAGGTTTTTTATTAAATTTTGGCTATAATTTCTTATTTAAAAGCATCTCTTTCTGCCTTTGCTTCTTCGATAGCCTTTTTCTTTTGAACAGCTTTTTTAGCGTCCTCTTTTAATTTCTTGGTAGAGAAATCAATAAGAACAGGAGTTGCAATACATAAAGAAGAATAAGTACCGACAATGACACCAATCATTAAGGCAAAGATAAATCCTTTTATTGCTGCACCCCCAAATAAGAAAACAATTAACAATACGATGAATGTTGTCATCGATGTATTGATGGTTCTTGACAAAGTAGAGTTTAAAGAGGTGTTTATTTCTTTTACTTCATCTCTGCCTTTGTGTTCCATTAAGTCTTCTCTAATTCTATCAAACACAACCACGGTATCGTTGATAGAGTATCCAATTACTGTTAGAATTGCTGCAATAAATGCTTGGTCAACATCCATGTTGAATGGTAGTATACCATGAAGTAAAGCAAATGCACCGAGCACAATAACCACATCGTGAATCATTGCAATGATTGCTCCTGTAGAATATTGCCATCTTCCAAATCGGATTAAGATATAGGTGAAAATGATCAGTAATGAAAGAATGATAGCAAGGGTTGATGATGAAATCAATTCTTGAGATACAGAAGAAGAAACACTTCTTGTCTCTTGAATTTCAAAATGCCCCACTTTATCATTTAATTTTTTTAGTCCTTCTACCAGCTTTTCTTTTACTTCTTGATTTGCATTTGATTTTCCTAATAAATAATTGGTTGTAATATCAAGATAGTAACTGTTTGTTTTCGTTTTTAATTCAACAGATGCTTTTTTTCCGTTTTCTACAAATTGATTTCTAAGCTTTTCTTTGATTTTATCAATATGAGCAGATACCGGTTTTTCAAACTTCACCCCAAAGGAGTGTCCTCCTGAAAATTCAACACTTGGGTTCAATCCTCTTGTAAACAACGCACCTAAAGATATTGCCACAATAATTCCTGAAATTATGTAGAATTTTTTTCTGTTTCCAACAAAATTGATGTTTAGGTTTTTAAATGCTCCTTCTGTGAATTTTGTAGAAAAAGTGATGTTTTTTCCTTTATTGAGCCAAAGATTCATCAATAGTCTTGTAATTACTAAAGCGGCAAATAAAGAAGTGAAAATACCGATGATTAATGTTGTTGCAAAAGATTCTATTGGTCCTGTCCCGAAAGATTTCAAAACAATAGCCGTTAATAAAGTTGTGATATTGGCGTCTAAGATAGAAGAAAGAGCCTTTTTAAACCCAACATCGATTGCTGCTTTGTTATTTCTTCCATTTGCCAGTTCTTCTCTAATACGTTCGAAGATAAGAACGTTGGCATCTACCGCCATACCGATTGTTAAGACGATACCGGCTATACCTGCAAGTGTTAATACCGCACCAAACGATGCAAGTGTTCCAAAGATGAATAAAATGTTAGCAAGTAACGCTATGTCTGCAATAATTCCTGCTTTTCCATAATAGAAAACCATGTAAATAAACACTAATACAAGAGCGATAGCGAAAGACAAAAGACCTGCTCTGGAGTTTTCGGCTCCAATTGTAGGTCCCACTCTCGTTTGTTCTTTAATTACACAAGGAGCAGGCAAAGCCCCCCCGTTTAATAATCCGGCTAATTCCTTAGCTTCTTCTATTGTAAAACTCCCTGATATTTGAGTTCTTCCTCCAATAATAGGGTCATTAACCATGGGAGCAGAATAAACAACATCATCCATGGTAATCGAAGCGACTCTTCCTACGTTATCAGTGGTCATTTGTGCCCATTTTTCCGCTCCTTCTGCAGTCATCGTTAAATCAACAGTGATTTCTCCCGCTTCAGGGTCAAATCCTGCAGAGGCTGTTTTTATGTCTTTTCCACCCACTTTTGCCTTTCCATTTTCAGGAACTTTTACAGCATAAAGAAGGTACCCTTTTTCTTTTGTTTCGGGATTGATGATGTGCATATCAGCCGACCACATAAAACGAACACTTTCAGGGAAAACCCGTTTAATTTCTTCCTTGTTTAAAATTTCATCAACTTTTGCTTTATTTTCAGGCTTTACGGCAA
>JALWLM010000038.1 GCA_027084145.1 Crocinitomicaceae bacterium
TAATAATCCTTGGGAAAGTAGAGCAACATCAACTAAATATTTAACTCTTTTTTCTCTTTATTTTTCCGTCTTTACTTCAGCTAACTCCTTTATTTTCTTATGGTTTTCGTTAACCAATAATTGATATGTTTCAGGAAAAGCACCGTAGAAAGAAGCACCTCCGAGTTTTTGTTGTTCCATCATTCTTCGAATGAATTCCGGTTGTACAATGACCACAGGAGGATCACTTGGGTTCATTTTTTCAAATTTAATGGTATATTTTTTCTCATCAACAACTTTAGAAAATACTTCTTTCAACTTATTTTTTTCATCCTCGTTAAGCAAAGAAGTTTGATTTTCTTCTTTTTTAATTAAACTATCCAAAGAACCGGCATCAACTCTAGCAAAAGAAATGTCACTGTATAATTGTTCTATTTTAGCAATCCAGTGAGGTGTAAGAGGACTATTTAAATGTAAAACATCATAGCCTCTGTCTTTTGCTTTTTGAACCAAAGTGAATTGTTCTTCCGGATTGTTTGTGTATAAGAAAATGACTTTTCCGTCTTTGTCAGTTTGTGTTGCGGAAACTTTTTCTTTGTATTCTTCGATAGAATAGAATTCTCCATCTGTATTTTTCAGCAGTACAAAACTTTTTGCTTTTTCTGCAAATTTATCATCAGATAACATTCCATATTCCACAAAGACACTTAGGTTCTCCCATTTTTCTTCAAAATCTTTTCGATCTTTTTTAAACATAGAAGCCAGTTTATCTGCTACTTTCTTTGTGATGTAAGATGAAATTTTTTTGACGTTACTGTCTGCTTGCAAGTAAGATCGAGAAACGTTTAATGGGATGTCCGGAGAATCTATAACTCCATGTAGTAACATTAAAAATTCAGGAACAATTTGTTCTACATTATCTGTAATGAACACTTGGTTGGAGTAGAGGTTGATTTTATTTCTTTGTACTTCTATGTTTTCCTTTAATCTCGGGAAATATAAAATTCCTGTCAATTTAAAAGGATAATCAACATTCAAATGAATGTGGAATAAAGGTTCTTCAAATGTTCCCGGGTATAATTCATAGTAGAATGCTTTATAATCTTCATCAGTAAGTTCTGATGGTTTTTTGAGCCAAATAGGATCAGTATTATTGATTTGATTGGGAACTTCTACCGGAACTTTTTTAACATTTCCATTTTCATCTTTTTCACCATTAGGGTCATCGATATACTCGGTTCTTGTTCCAAAAATGATAGGTATCGGTAAGAATCGAGAATATTTTTTAAGAAGACTTTCAATTCTTTTTTTATCTAAAAACTCTTTGGAGTCTTCGGAGATATGAAGAATAACCTCTGTACCGACATCTTCTTTTTCTATTTCTTTCATTGTATATTCAGTTGTTCCGTCACTTTCCCATTCAACCGCTTTTGCACCATCTTTGAAAGATTTTGTACGGATAACAACCTTATCAGCCACCATGAAAGCAGAATAAAAACCTAAACCAAAGTGTCCGATAATTTGCTCAACATCTTTGTCTTTATATTTTTCAAGAAACTCTTCGGCTCCTGAAAAAGCAATTTCGTTGATGTACCTCTCTACTTCTTCAGCAGTCATTCCCACACCATTATCTTTGATTGTAATTTTTTTATCTTTTTCGTTGAGAATAATTTCTACTTTTAAATCGTTAATGTCTCCTTTATATTCTCCTTGTTTGGCAAAGAATTTCAATTTTTGACAAGCATCAAC
>JALWLM010000039.1 GCA_027084145.1 Crocinitomicaceae bacterium
TATTTAATAAAAGAACTTACTGCAATTGAAAATGTAATGTTACCAGGGTTAATTTCAGATTCTAATAAAAAAAAAGTTGAAGAAAGAGCAAAATTTTTGCTCTATAAACTTGATATTTTTAATAGACCACCCCATTTATTTTTAATTAATGATATTCTGATAGCACAAAATACTTATGCAACAGATAAAAGTATTCATTTTTTTAAAAATCATAAATTCATAAAATCCGTTGGTAGAATTGGACGAGGTGAAAAAGAACTAGTACGTCCCAGTCTGATAGGTTTCAATAAAAACGACAAATATCTTTGGATAATTGATTGGGGACGTGTTAATTTTTTACGTTATAACATGGATACAGTACTTGCTACAAATAATTTTTCAGGTCGCAAATTTAATTTTAAAAAAACAATATCTTATGAAATGGAAGTGGTGTCTGATACTTCAATATTATGCAACACACAATATGAGCCGCCATATTTATATCGGATACTGAGTGAACATAAAACACAAGATTTTGCTAAACCTGAAGAAATTATACCGGAAGTACAAAAGTTGGACCATCCTTTATACATGACCACCTTTTATTACGATCCTGGAAAAGCGTGGATATATATGGCTTTTAGGAATTTAGACATAATGATGTGCATTGATACAACAGGTAAAGTTATTTTTAAGAAAACATTTTTTGATAAGATCGGCATTAATAAAAAAGTTAAAGATGATCGAAACGAAATTAGCACTTTTTGGGGTTTAAAGGTCTTTGATAACAAAATTTTTGTTCTTTATAATGGTTTAGAATATTTTCAAGGCGGGAATGTAGGACAGCCCATTCCTAATTTTCCAAATAAGTTAATGGTATTTGATTTGGATGGAAATCCTGAAACTTTAATAAAATTTAGTGGGGAAATTGCTGACTATGTTTATAATGCAAAAAATAATGAATTAGTAGTCTATTCTTTAAGCAGTGAAATATACCCTTTAATTTACTATAAGATAAAACTTTAAAATGACAAAAAAACATTTTTTATTTATTATTATAAGCGTCATTTTTATTGCTTGCAATAAAAATGATGCCTCTAATAATTCAACAAACATTGGGAAAAGAATAATTTTCCCCAAAGGACTTTATTATATAGAGAATAATAATATAAAACCCTTTGATATTGTTAATTTTAATGAAAAATATAAACTTATAATACCTTTTGGTGGTGAATGTCCATCATGCATACCAAGTATAAAAAAATGGGTTAAGATAATTGATCGTTTAAAAAAAGGAAAAGTTATTTCTTTTTTTATACTTGATATATCAGATACAGCAGTTTTTAATAAAATGATATATCCATTATTACCTAAAGGGAAAAACTATATTTTAAACTTAGATTATCGCTTTGAAAAGTATAATAACCTGATGGTTCCTGAGATTCGTTCGCATGGATTATTGATAAATGAGAAATATATTATCATTTCAGACGAAATACCTTTAATAGAAAATGCCTCTAGCGATAAGTATTCTAAGAAAATTAATAAGCTTGTATCAGATTAGAAATGCGAACAAACTATCTTATTTTCATACTCTTTATCTTTTCCTGTTCCGAAGCGGTAATTCAAAACAATGCCACCATAGCATTTACACAAACTGAGCACGATTTTGGAACATTGGAAATTAAGCAGCCCACAGTTTACAATTTTGAATTTTCAAATCCGGGCAAAACACCGCTTATAA